>JBNLFC010000005.1:0-28181 GCA_050305335.1 Leptospirales bacterium | reverse complement strand
GAAAGGGATCAAGAAAGTAGACCATCAAAGAAAACAGATACAGCTTTATGAGACTATATGAGAAATATCACTAACAGTTTCTTTAACAAAATTAGGTATGATGCAATGAAATATTATGCTATATGAGAAATATTTCTTAAAAAATACTTATCATCAAAGATGGCATCCATTTGCGTTGAGTCGATCTTTGCCGATACGCGAGAATCCGCCTCCAGTAAGGATCGGAGGGTGGTCTCTTTTTCGGCCCAGACCTTCATGCTGGCATCCTGCACAATTGCATATACCTCTTCTCGTTCCAGTCCTGCTTCCACCAGAGCCAGAAGGGCACGGCTGGAGAAAATGAGTCCTCGAGTGAAGTGGAGATTGCGTTCCATGGCCTCGGGGTAGATGTGGAGATTCTCCAGCACAAAGATCATTTTGCCCAGAATATACTCCAGACCGATGGTAGAGTCGGGGAGCACCACTCGTTCTGCGGAAGAGTGAGATATATCGCGCTCATGCCAGAGGGGCATATCGCGGTATGCCACGTTAACGTTGGATTGGATCACCCGGGCCAGACCGCAGATGCGCTCGCATATGACCGGATTGCGTTTATGTGGCATGGCCGAAGAGCCCTTCTGGCCCTTCATGAAGGGCTCTTCTACTTCTCTTGTCTCGGTCTTCTGGAGAAGTCGTACTTCCTGGGCCATGCGATCCAACGATCCTGCAATGATTCCCAGAACAGCCAGATAGTGGGCATGGCGGTCGCGGTTCACCACCTGGGTTGTGATGGGATCGCTTCCCAGGCCCAGTGCTTTGCAGACCTCTTCTTCTATGTCCGGATCAATGTTGGAGAATGTTCCTACCGCGCCCGACAGAGCTCCCACACCGATCTGATTTCGTGCCTCCACAAGACGTTCTTTATTGCGTTTCATCTCTTCATAAAAGTGAGCAAACTTAAAGCCAAGGGTCGTGGGTTCGCCATGGATTCCGTGGGTTCGGCCAATCATGACTCGATCCTTATGCTGCAACGCCAGGTTACGCGCTATCTCTATAAGATGATCCACGCGCTTCAGGAGGATGTCCGTAGCCTGCACCAGTTGCAGACTCTGGGCAGTGTCCACAAGGTCGGAACTGGTCATACCATAATGGATCCAGCGGCCTGCAGGCCCCACGTATTCCTTTACACAGGTCAAAAAGGCGATCACGTCGTGGTGGACCTGGCTTTCAATCTCATCCACCCTGGCTACATTGAAATTAGCCTTTTCACGGATCTCCGCCAGGTCCGTGTCATTGATGATGCCGCGTCGGTTCCAGGCATCGCAGACCGCAATTTCCACATCCAGCCAGATCCTGTATTTGTTTTCCAGGGTCCAGATGGAGGCGATTTCAGGGTTGGAGTATCGATCGATCATTTCAGGCTACCTCGATTGGGGCGAATTGCGCTTTTTGCAGCGGAAAGTAGCCATTTTCAGCAGGGGAATCGTGGGGGGGAACTAAAAATAGTACGCAGATTGAGGGAGGAGGAACAAGATGGGGAGGATGGGGTTTTTGTGGATGGAAGCAAAGGCCAGCGGATCTTACCCTGATGGTTTGTGTTTGAGGATATCCGCAGAGGAGGATTCGTAGATCGGCATCGCGATTCTCCAAAAGCGTCAGGCGATTCTTTGAAGGTTAACCGACCTGTATTTGCAACGATTGCCAGCATCCAATCAATTCTTACGCATGCAATAGATCAAAGACACATTCCTGGGCCGGGTTTCGCTTGCTACTCGTGCGGAGCCGTATGCGCCATCAGTGACTGCAGAGCCAGTGTAGGATTGAGTTAAACCGTGGATCGTTCCAGCCCACAGACCCTGGGTTCCAGCATCGCTTGGAACCCTCATATCATGCTCAACACCATGGGAAATGTTTCTCCAATGATAGTGCCCCTGAAATGCATCCGTCTGTTCCTGGCCCACTGAACGAGGACCCTGGGGATCCATACCGCCATCCGCAGGGGCTCGTTCGTCCAAGCCTCTGACGAACCGTCCCCTGAGATCATGAGTGCCATTGGTTCCGTCTGCAAGTACCCAGCCAGCCGGGCACTCAGAGAGATCAAAAGCAACAACGGCGCCTTCTGGAGCGGCGATGGCAAAGTTTTGATTGATTTTGGAAGAGCTGATCACTTCTCCTGGAGAAAAGATATTCATGGAGAGTGCGGCTGCCAGAAGGCCGGTGGAGAAAAGCCCCACACCAATACCTGCACCTATACCGATGCCTTTCAGAAAACTGTTTTTCATGGATTCAACGATGTGCAAAGTTTTCACATGATTCTCCCTTATGATATGAGAAATTCATAATACTTGAACTGTCCCTGTCGGGATGAAGTGAGACCTTTCTGTAAGCAGCATGAAGTTGCAACAATTTAAACAAAGATTCTCTGTGCGGGCTTTGTAAATAAGAAATTGAGCAAAAAGGGCTACTTTTTCTATCGCCTGAAGATTCGTCATACATGGGAATGGTATCGACCCTCTATTCATGGGAGTGGAGCGGGTAGAGGGTAAACTCTGTTACAGCTCCGCCGTCGTTGTATCTTCTAACTGTTCCCTTTGAGCGCAAAATGAATGCGTCGGTGAGCATGCTTCCCAGCCCTTTTTTTCCTTCGCCATTCAACGCAGACTCGGAAAAGCCTGGTCCGTTGTCTCGATACACAATTCGCAAATGGTTCGACCCGGAGGGAACGGTTTTGTCTTGAATGGTATCGTTGTAAAACTGGACGCTAATTTGCCTGCGGCCGTCGCGCAGTCCGTACTTAATGGTGTTTGTGACAAGTTCGCTGAAGATTAATCCGAAGTCCAGGTAGTGTTCCGCATCGGCTGTACATTCGCCGGTGATTTGCAAATCCATAGGAATTTCGTACGAGGCCAGCGTCGATCGTATCACGTCCCGAATATATTCGACCAGATTGGGGGTAAGCTTGTCCGAGCGATAGATTTTGGAATGGAGGAGGGCGGCGTTCCGCAGTTTTACGTCTACGTCGTCCAGGGCGTTCTGGACATCGTTGGACGCAGTGTCGGCTTTCAACTGGATGATCGATGAAAGAATATTGAACTGATTTTTCATCAGATGATGAAGTTCACGCATTCGCAGGTCATGAAGGTCGTTCGCCTCCTGCAGGTCTCTGTTCCTGATTTCACGTTCCAGATCCATTTCAATGAGGTTTTTAAAGCTCCCCAGTAATTCGATTTGATCGCTGGTGTAGCTGCTCGTTTTGCGGTCCAGAACGCATATTGTACCGAACATCTCTCCATCGGGCCAGAGAATCGGGAAGCCCAGGTAGGAAATCATTCCCAGCTTAACATCAGGGTTATCTTGCCAGGCTTGATTGTTCAGGGAATCTTCTATAAGAAACAAAGAGTTTCTGCCAATCACCGTTTCACAATAGAGACCATGTCCCAGAAGATCCGATGCGGCGGGTATGTAAGGGTTTCCTGCTGTTTCCGAGGAGAGAAAAACTTCCATGGTTTCCGGGGTTATTTTCATGATGAGTCCGGCTGGTACGTGTAAAATCCGGGCGGCGGTATTGATAATTTTCTGCCATCGTTGCAGCATCAGGTCTGATAATTCAGGCTTATCCGGTCCGGTGATCGCAATGCGAATTCTTTTTTTCTCTTCGCGAAGGTAGACTTCGGTGAGTACAGCGTCTTTTTCCATTTCGGTTCCCTTTATCCTGTGCTAACTTTTAAGTATAAGGAATCCAGAGGTTTGTGAAAATAAAAAAAGGGGCGACTGCTCGATTGAGTTGAGGCTGAAAAAAATGTTAAATATCAATCATCTTCCTTCGTGACGCTTGCTAATCCGGTGACTGCTGTAAGTTTAGAATCGAAATCCCCTGTGCCGCGATCCATGCTTGTGAAAATGTATAGTCGGAGCTTTCCCTCTTTGCTTGATACTTGGTACAGGAATGGGCCCCAGCGGTGTTTTATGCATCTTTACAGATGGTATCGGTGGAACGGGTGGCGTAATCTCTACACTGTCTACATCGCTATGGCTTGAGCGATTGGGGTGGTGATGATGACCACGATGATTATGATATGTCGAGATTCTTACTTCTGCAGGGATCGGAACAGGAAAGCCCGGGAATACCGGCCCCACGTTGATCCAGATGGCAGTCCTTCTACGAGGAGGTGGAACATAATAATAGTAACTGACCGATCCTCTCCAGTTGCAGTTGTAGCAATCATCATACCAGGCAGGTTCGTAAAAGACTACATAGTAGTTGGGGAAATAGGTGTTGTAGTTGTATGCCACTGGTCCTGACTCCAATCCCAGAGCTACGACCGAGCGTTGACCGGAGTAGACCTGAATTACGGATACTCCCGCCTGCCAGGATCCGTCCGGTCGCTGTATGCAGGCAGCAATGACGTATGAACCGGCAGGGATCTGATAAAAGTAGAAAGCGCGGTCCGGACCGGGAATGGTAGCTACCGGAGTAGTATTTCGGCATACAAAATCTGTATGATCCTCAAGTTCGTCCAGTGCCTGCAACTCATCATACCACTCCTGTCCTTCGACGGTCTGGAGGTCGGCCAGGCTTACGCGGGCGTAGCGGTATTCAACAGGAATGAATCCCTGGATCGAACCGGCCTGGGTAGCGGGAGCCACAGCTGGCTGACTTTGCACTGCCGGTTGCGGGGCTTGTATCTGGGCCGGTGCCTGAGGCTGCAGCGCCGGTTGCGACTCCTGAACAGCAGCAGGAGAAGTCGTATCATCGGTTTGTGGCTGTGCAGGGACGGCTTGCTGGGGCGTGTCCACTGATTGTTCCGCAGGGTTTTCTTCAGAGGCCTGCGGAAAAAGACCTGCGGGGGTAACAATGAACAAAAAAAACAGTATTAGAAAGCGAAGTTTCATAACAGATCACCCCCGAGCATATATAAAGGGATACAATCAGGATACTGAAATTGGACACTCGGTCAATGTTTTTCTCCAGAATCCCTTACCATTTCCAGGATTCTTCCATCACGAAGTGAGATACCTTCGATCTCTTTCACCGTAGGTATCTGGTAAAATGCAAGGGTGATCACCCCTTCTTTTGGCTGGTAGTGACGATCTGGATCAGAGATGATAATGCGAAGCCCGCGCTCGAGAGCCTTTCGCAGAAAAGCGTGGGCTTTACGTGAGAAGTCAGATTCATAAAACACATCGCCGGCCATAACGATATCAAAATTCTGAAATTGTTCCTTTCCTGATTCCGGTTCGACCCAGAGTGTTACATCTTCCTGGAGAGCGGGAAATGTTACGTTATTTTGCTTCGCGGTGCATTGCGCCATTTCAATGGCTGTCCGATCTATATCGATACAGACGGGGTATGCGCCTACTCGCTTTGCAGCAATAGAGGCTATACCACTACCCGCGCCCAGATCCAGTACCCGTTTAGATCGAAATTCCAGGGGATGATCGAGTATGTATCGTGCTAGCGCTCGTCCACCTGGCCAGACTATGGCCCAGTAAGGGAGCTGGGTATCAGGAGATCCGACAGTATCACTGAAGTGTTTCCAGTATTCGGTAAGGTCTCTGGCGTTATATGCCTGAATTTCAGGGCAAAAAGGATCTGGACGTAAGTCGGCGTAGTTCTCAATAAAATCATCAATCACCTGAGACATGGGCAACTTCCCTGAGAGTTAGATCCAGTTTTAAGAGTAACTCTTATTGATCGAACTCTTTTACAAATTGGTCCAGCTTTGTGTAAATTCCGCCGAAGGCGCCGTTGGACATCACCAGAATCACATCGCCAGATGGGTCTGGCTGGAATGACCCGATAAACTTTTCTAACAGATCCGCAGGGTTCTCCCCATAAGTAGCTATCTTTTCTGGACGATCTATCTTTGCTGAATTGATTCGCTCTACAATGGCTGTTACATTCATCCTTTCAGCCACCGAAACTTTCTCTTTGTTAAAAATGTCGCAAATATAGATTCGATCGGCGGCGGCAAATTCGTTTACATATTCGTTTTCGAAGGTGTTGCGATGGCTGGTGGCACTTCTGGGCTCAAATAAGGCATGGATACGAAATCCGGGATAGCCATCTCTCACCGCGCGTAGCGTTTCTCTTACGGCCGTGGGGTGGTGGGCAAAATCTTCCATCAGAATGATTGGCGCATTGCTGCCTCTGGCTTTTTGTACTTCCACCCGGATTTGCTGGCGACGGAGAACTCCCGGAAAACTTTCCAATCCGCGAATTACATCTTCCGGTTTTAAGCCCAGACGCTCTGCAACAAGAGCCACAGCTAATGCGTTATTGGTATTGTGAATCCCGAGAAGTGAAAAGTTGCCAATCATTCCAGGATACTCCATGTGCACAGTTCGACCGGTACGCTTGAAGCTTCTATATTCCCCCTCCTGACTCTTTTCCAGAAGAAGCGAGGGTGTTTTACCGGCCTTTACGGAGGGCATGATTTCGTCTGTACCGTAACGTATCAACGGTGAATAATTGTATCCCTCCATTACCTGTCGCACACCCGCATCATTCCAGCAGGCCACGGTCAATCCTTGAGAAGGGATGATGCGGAGCAGGCGCTGGAATGATAGCATGTAACTTTCATAGTCCGGATAGATGTCAGCATGATCGTATTCTACTGAAGTGAGGATCAAGTATCGGGGATGGTAGTGAAGAAATTTTGAGTGTTTATCAAAAAAAGCTGTGTCGTATTCATCACCCTCAATCACAAAGCACTCGCCTTTTCCCGGTACGCGAAAGCCATCCATTCCATCTGCACGTACACCTCCGGCAAAAAGCCCTGGTTTTCGGCCTGCGGTGGTAAGTATATGGTCCATGAGAAACGTTGTAGTGGTCTTTCCATGAGTTCCCGCTACTACGATAACTTCGCGACCCTCCAGAAAAAAAGTGGAAATGGCACGTGCCATACTGGTGTAGGAAAGATTGTGATTCAACACCTCCTCCACCTCTACATTCCCCCGGGAAATGGCGTTGCCCACAATGTAGAGATCGCTATTCCCTATATTGGAAAGTGCAAAGGGACGGGCCTCGATTCCCCAATCTCTCAACCGGTCCGACATGGGCGGGTAAAGGGCGCCATCGGATCCTGTGACGTTATGACCTATGGATTTGAGCATGGCGGCCAGGTTGCCCATAGCGACCCCGCCGACACCAATTAAGTGAATCTTCATTGAAACCAGTCCAGGGAGAAGAAAATTTTAAAGGTTCTACTCAGATTGAACAGCGCAAGAAAGACGAATAAAGGAATAAACCAGAAAAGAATTGCCGAGAGATAGTGTCGCAGAAGAGTTCTTTTTGTAGTAGAGAGCAACGTTGCTATCTCTTTCAAAGATATGTTGATGGAATAGAATATGGATAGTCCCAGCATCAAAAATCCGAACATGGGGTGGAAAAAGAAAAATATGCCTGATGCAGAGACCGGCAGATGAAGTAAGAGAGCCATTCCAGAGGGTCTTTTGTCCGAGTAGAGTCGACTCTCTGGAGAGGGACCGAACTCAAGGATACGGTCCAGGGTGAAGGCGACGAGGAGAGAGAGCCAGACTATTGCAAGGGCGACCGGAATCAGTTTCCAGTAGTTTAAACGGCCTCGAAAGAGGGGGCCAAAGGGACTGAGAAGAATTGCCACTGGAAAGAGAAACTGAAAAGGGATATGAAGTCCAAGAATTTTGCTATTTTTACCGGAGAGGGTGGTTTTAAAATCCTCCACCACAGCTCCCGGAGCTACCAGGATAATCCGGAGCAGTTGAATAGATTGGAAATGGTATTTCATCTGGAAAAAGGAGTTTTGTGTAGTCATGTCGATCCTCTCGGGAGACCCTTTGTGCATGCTCTTTCGGCGATTGCCAATGTTACAAAAAGCATTGATCCGCCATACTCTGTGACAGGTTGTCTCAAAAACCTACAATGGATCTCAGCGTCAAATCCAATACCCGGCAGGATTTGGTTGACCCTGTTGTGAAAAAAAGGATTCTCTGACAGATGGGAACGTGGCAAACAACGATCGGCTCCTTTTTCCGCAAATTTCTGGGAACGCTGCTGATACTTCTTTCTCTGCCCATATTTCTTGTCTCTTTCATTCCCATACTTTTTCCTCTAGTAATAGTGGCGGGAGGCGTGGTTCTACTCGTTTCCTATCTCGTTTATCGCACACGTCCCTCTTTGCCAGACAACTTTACTGAATTTAAAGAGGACTTTGATCTGAAAGCCATCAGAAAGGCCAGGCAGGCTGATCGAGCAGGGATTGCGGTACAGATCTCCCTATCTGGAATCATTCTCAGTGTAGTGCTCTATTTTTTGATGATTGGATACTCCTATCTGGTTTATATCAATCCATTGAGCCGGGATCTGGAGCCAATTCGTAAAGTCTTCCGTCAGCAAGGGAATATACAGGTAATTGACAAATGAATGTTGTAATTTTTACAGATACTTATCTACCAAAGATCGATGGTGTTGCCATTTCGGTGGACCAGTTTACAAGAATTCTTTCTCAAAAAGGACACCACTTTTTAATTTGCGCACCCCGCTACGGAAAGGATGACGATATCGGTCTGACATCTGAAAATATCCAGATTTCCCGATTCAAGAACGCGCCGTTGCCATCCTACCCTGACATTAAGGTTGTTTTACCATCCCGAAAGCGTATTCGCAGAGCAATGGTGGATTTTCAGCCAGATCTGGTGCATATTCAAACGCCGGGGCTTCTGGGTCAATATGGTGTACTGGCTGCTAAGATGTACGGCATTCCTCTGATAGGAACCTACCATACGCTGGTTTCCGAACAGGACACGTATCTCTCATTTTACAGATTGTTGAAAGTGGATCGACTATTGAACTATTTTCGCAGTGAAAAAAAGATACGTAAACGTCTTGATCGTATTGAAAGGCGTAAGGTCCAATCTTTGAAAAAGAATATGATTATGAAGTTGACCAATCGGCTCTATGAGGCAGGCAAGCTGATCATCAGTCCCAGTTATCTGATCAAAAAAGAGCTGGAAACGCAAGGAGTTGCCAGATCTGTTGTCGTGGTATCCAATGGTATGGATCTCAATCTCTTTGCGGGTCAGGTCAAATCAGCACCATCTGCCGCCCCTCGTTTGCTTCATGTCGGGCGCATCTCTTATGAAAAAAATTGCCAGGTGATTCTCAAAGCATTTTCATTGATTCTCGAAAAATATCCCGATGCTACCCTGGATATTGTGGGTGATGGACCTGCACTTCCTTCGTTGAAGATCGATGCCCGCCAGCTTGGAGTTTATGATCAGATCCATTTCCCCGGATTCGTTCCTCATGATGAGCTGCCTCAACTTTACCCGAAATATGACCTTTTTTTAACAGCCTCTACTATGGAGACGCAAGGTCTTGTAGTGCTGGAAGCCATCGCAAGCGGTTTACCGTGCGTGGGAGTTGATTCATATGCGTTACCTGAGCTAATCCAGCATGAAAGAAACGGTTTCATAGTTTTGCCCTTTGACCATAGTGCTATGGCTGCAAAGGCTATCGAGACCCTTTCCAGTCCGGATCTGTATTCCCGTTTTTCTATGGCGGGATTGGAGATTGCTCGTACACATGAGCTCCATGCCTGCGCCGATCGTCTGGAGTCGGTCTATCAATCGGTGGTGGAAGAGAGCGCCTCGAAATTATAGAAAACGGAAATCTTTTCTTGCCAGAGAATAACCCCGAAGTAGTATATGAATATGAAAAAGTTCATTTTAACCCTGGTAGGCGTTCTGGCTATCGTAGCATGCTCCACCACTCCTTCGAAAAAGGTTGAAGAGCCTGTAAATCCTAATACTGACATTCGCAAAGTAGAACTGGATCAGATTAGAGTGGGTGATAAATTGATCAAGGTGACTGCCATCCTTGGAAAACCTACAGAGAAAAAGATAACCCCTCAGGGAACGGAAATGACCTGGTGGCTTACAGATGCGGGATATGACGATGGATACAAAACTCTTGCAAGAAAGCCAGCGGATACGATGGATATGAAATTCATTAAACTTATGTTTGATACGAAGGATACATTAGTTTCAAAGGATTTTCTTTTGTAGCGATTGAAAGGAGACAAGTTGGTGTAATGTCCTTTTTCTCGGGAAAAGAAAAACGGCAATAGAACCTATTCCGGGGCTATACTAAAGTCTAGCCCTCTTCTATCTGGCCCAGCATATAAATATCCGGTAAATTGCGGTATTGCCCTGCAGCATCCATTCCATAGCCTACCACAAAGTGGTCTTCAATTTCGAACCCCATATAGTCGATGGGATAGCGGAGTTTATGTTTTTTCGATTTTACCAGCAGTGATGCAATTCGAAAGCTGGAAGGTTTTTTCAGTAAAATGCCCTCGATTATGTTATTGAGTGTGTTGCCGGTATCTATGATGTCTTCCACAAGGATCACATGGCGATGAGTAATGGAGAGAGATATATCCTTAACAATTTTCACTACTCCACTGGATCTGGTGGCAGAGCCGTACGAGGAAACTTCCAGAAAGTCCACACTCACCGGCAGAGTTATCTGGCGACTCAAATCGGCCATAAAGACGAAGCACCCTCTCAGCGCGCCTATGAGGACCAACTCCTGGCCAGAAAAGTCTCTCGATATATTGGCTCCCAGACTCTCTACCCGTTCGCTTATCTGAGCTGCAGGTATTAACATCTGGAGTTGTTTGTGGGATTGGTGGTGAGATAAGGTCATGGATCCCGTCTATTGCCTGCGAAAGAATCCGACCACTCTTTTTACTCTCTATGAATCGGAAAAATATTTGCCGAAAAAGGCCTTCGCCCTCTTGACGCGCCGCCGTCCCATCGGTGAGACTCTCTGGCCGCTCATTTGTCACAGCACTCAGAGAGAAACAGGAGGTTTTATGGATTTGAGTTTTTGTGGTCCCATCGCTCCCTTTCCATTTTTATGCCACTGGGGAGAGTTCCATGCTACCCCGGACCAAGAGCTGAAAGGACCTGAGAAACATCATGCTTCAAATCGAAATGAACCAACTGGAGACGCCCTCTTTGCAGCTGATTCTGGCGCTGGAAGCTATGAGTGTCGAAGGCCGGAGTCCTGTGATCACCGGTCACTCCTTTCTTTTTACTCGTTGCTCTCTGCCATACTATGTGGTAACAACGAACTGCGACTCCACAGAGTCCCTGGACCAAATTTTCCAGCAGGCAGTTGAGAGAGGAGCGCTGCTGGAGGAGAGGATTCGGGATCCTTTTCTTTCGACGGAGTCTCTTGTCGCTTATCGGGTTGTGGATTTACGGGAAGAGGGACAAAATCCCTTCATTATTCCTCAAGGAGCACTCTTTCCCTTCAGTGAGATTACTATGAACCGGCTCTGCTATCTCAATGGAGAGTGGCGTTCTTCAAACAATACCCCGGATGCTCTACAGGACTATAAATACAACATTATTCGACTTATTGGAACCGCATCCTCTCCGGAGACCGACTTGCGGGACATTCTTTCTCTGGCGGTTTATATTTCGCGTTTGAACGGGGAGCTGGACCGGGCAACATCCGATCTACTGGCGGAGCGCGCTGAAGAGTTGTTAAAGAAATTTTCCGAAAAGAATGCGGGTCTATCCAGAAGATTTTTGCGCCAGACTCTGGATATGATCTTAACCGGCAACTCGCCCAGCGCTGCTTTTGAGTTTCTCATGGATTGTGGATTACTGGAATGGTTGCTGCCTGAGCTTACAATGGGGCGGGGGCTACAACAGAATCGCTTTCACAAGTTTGATATCTACTACCACAATCTTTATACATGCGATGCAGTTAAACCGCCCAGGCTGGATCTGCGTCTCGCAGGTCTTTTTCATGACCTGGGAAAGAGTGAAACCATTCGTTTTCGCGAAGGTGCTGACCCTACTTTTTATAACCACGAAGTGGTGAGTGCCCGCTTGAGCGATAAAATTCTCAGAAGGTTTGGTTACCCTTCGTCCATACGCCAGCATGTCCATTTCCTGGTAAGAAATCATATGTTTCACTATACTGGCGAATGGACCGATCGTGCTGTTCGGCGCTTCATTAAAAAAATTGAAAACTCCGATTTGAAAGACCTCATCGATCTTCGCATGGCAGACCGAATTGGAAGCGGAAAGAGCCATAGCCTGCCAAAAGCTATAGAAAAGCTGAAACACCACATAGAAGAGGTTCTGGCGCGGGAAGCAGAGCTGAAGGTCACTGATCTTGCCATAGATGGCAACCAGCTGAAAGAGCTGGGGCTCATTCCCGGTCCAGCCATGGGGGATCTGCTGCGGACTCTGCTGATTCAGGTGAAAGAGGGTCGTATTGCCAATGATCACACAGCACTGAAGGAGGGAGCTATACGCTGGATTCAGGAGCATCACGGGGAGTAGCTCCTGCACGGATTTTTTTTTCATATTTTTTTTGTTCCGTGAACCTGATGAATTCTCCGGGGGTATCTCGTTTAGATGCCTGCTGATTGAGAAACCGTTCCAAAAAAACGAACTCTCATTCTGGCCAGAAACATTCAGGAGTAAAAAAAATGCATAGAAACAGATATTTCAGAACAGGACAGAGCCTTCTTTTTGCTCTGTTATTCATTGCGCCTTCCATCTCTCTTTTCGCACGACCTCATGGCCCCTTTAAAGACGGTCCACCTACAGAGAAGCACGAAGAACGAATGCTTCAACATATGAAGCGTCAGCTGGATCTCACCGATGTGCAGGTGAAAAAGATTGAGGAAATTCAGAAAAAGTATAGCGGTAAAGCGGATGAGATACGGAAAAAAATGCAGCCTCTTCGCAAAGAATTACGTGAATCCATGTTTGCCTCTTCGCCGGAGCGGTCGAAAGTGGAAGCGACTATGCGAAAACTTGCCGACCTTCGTCTGGAGATGCAGCTGATTTTTTTTGATCGCCATCAGGAGGTAGACGCAGTCCTGACCGAGACTCAGCGGGCAAAAATGAAAAAGGATATGAAAGATCATATAGAGAAACGGATGAGCGATCGACGGGATCATCGTGGATGGCATGGAAAGGGTCGTTGCGATGATGAGGACAATGATGACTGAAAAGGAATTTCAGCAGATAGTCTCGAGCACCAAACAGGCGGTGCTCGGGGCCATTCATCGTTATCTCTCATATGACCTGGCTGATCTGGTGGATGATGTAGCCCAGGAGACTTACGTTCGCATTTATCGTTATCTGCAGACCCACGGATTCGATGAAAAAAGAGTGCAGTCTTTCAACTCTTTCGCTTACGTAATTGCGAGGAACGAATCGATTCGTATGAACAAAAAAAACCATAGAATCACGACAGATCTTTCGGCAGATTTACCCGATAGCAGTGCGATGGAAAAAACCAGACTGCGAGATACCCTTGCTTCCGCACTCGAAATTCTGGAAAACGATCTTAGAAGTGTTGTAGGCTTAAAAAGCGAAGGTTATTCAACGGAAGAAATTGCCCGATTACTGGGATTACCGGCTGGCACGGTAAAGTCCAGAATGCATAGAGCTCGCGTTCTCCTTCGAGAGAGAAGTGCTGAGTGGTTCGGGTAAGATGTTTTGCTATGTATGGAAGTTTAAATATGTCTGAAGTAAAAGTCTTGAACAATGAAATGTCAGGGAAGTGGTGTTATGAAGAATCAAGGTAGTGAACACAGCGGGGATCTGACTGCGGCGGTGGAGCATCGTTTGAGTGATCCCCTCTGGGAGATCAGAATGGCGAAATCTGTTGTACGCGGTGAATCGGGGCGAAAAGTAGCTTACAGGGGCGCCGTGGCAGCTTTTGCGCTGTCAGTGTTAACGGGCGGCTTCTACGCCTACATCACTGGTTTCGCACCGTTCGGTTCAGGAGACAGTGGCGGAAGTATAGAAATTAGTGCAACGGATCAGGTTGTGGGAATACAACCTGTGGATATGGATCAATTTCCATTCGATGAAGAGGTGGAGGTAACCATGATCTCAGCCGAAGAGCTTTATGGCGAATAGCCCAGCGTTATCGAAACGCCGGGTAGTAGAGACTTTTTCATTACATTCCTGATTCTGGTGTTCCTTCAGTTTCCGGGGCCGGTGGCTGATCTCCTGCTGGTTGAGAGTCTGCCGGTGCAGGCTGCACTTTTTTGGCTGTTTTCTTCTTCTGTGCTGCTTTATGTTTTTTTACTCTTCTTGCCTTCTTGTGCACTTTTTTCTTTTGAACCTTTTGTTGTTCTTGAGCCGGCGGTGGAGTGGTGGCACCTTCCTGCTGAGCGAAAAGGGCTCCTCCGATTACGAAAGAGAAGAGAGACGCCAGTAGGGCTGCTAATATTTTTTTCATTTTGTTTAACCTGATATGGTAATTCTGTAAGACTAAAAATCAGATCTTTTTTAAAAAAAATGTTCTTAAAAAAGATCAAAAAATTTGGTGGCCTACAGTTAAGCTATATACCCGGCGGGGCTGTGGGAAGGACAACGATTTTATCAAAAGTTCAGGAGTAAAAATGAAATTTATGCGAATGCCGTCAAAGGAGTAGCCTGGTTTTTCTTAAGACTTTTGCACTGAATCCGGCGCAGTATTTTGCACAAAAATGGTGCATTTTTATAAAATGACTTTTTAAAGTAGTCTTACCTGTCAATCTACTTCTTTTTTCGCAGGGAAGGTTCAGGGGGAGGAACGTAAACACAACCATGCGATCCATTTTTTCGGCGCTCACGGTGCTGGGCTATTGTGATGGCGACAAAAAGCTATTAAAGAATGTCATGAACCTGCCTTTTCCATATTATCCGAAACATTCACGTTCAGTTCCTTTTCGCGGATTACATCGTAAGACAGCTTAAATCTCCTTCGGTCAATGTTCTAAGTCCGGCTTAATGTATATGGATGGTAACCACCATATCCCTGCCGCTGTAATCAAATGCGGCCTCTTCAAAAGTCGGTGCACTCACAACACCACGGGCGTTCTTTGAAAACCCGTAACCCTCCAGCGGAATTCCTAAATAATTTTTATCAAGAATTCCGTTGGAATTGACATCATGAAAAGCGCTGATTGCATATTTTCCGGGAGGAATTTCATCAAATTCACACACGACTTTTTCAGAAGCGGGAATAGTTTTTTTCCCCATCTCTTTCCCTATCATCGGGAAATTGCTTTGAGATGAATAAATTCCAACCATTAGATTACCCCTGTAGGGAGCGCTCATGCCATCCACAACAATGCGTACCTTCGCAGGAGCAGGGGAAGCGAGTGCCGGTAAAAGCAGGGCGGCAAAAATCCACGGGCTTGTTTTCTTATGCAGTTCCATACTCAACTCCTCTGCCTCAGTGCTTATATTTTACACCTAATATTCTTTTTTGGCAAGAGCAATGGAAGTCATTGTATCAGAAGAGGAGTGCTCGTCTTATACCAGGCGACTGGAAAGGCTAAAGAAAGTGTCATTCTTAAACGAAAGAATAGCTCCTCCTATGAAATATCCTGATCCTGTAGAGACACTGGATTGGTCTGACACTCCGCTGGGGGATAGACTCAGGTGGCCTTCGAGCCTGGTAATGGCGGTCTCACTATGCCAGGGCCTCGAGTTCCCCGCTCTATTGATCTGGGGCAGTAAGAGATACATTGTCTACAACGCTGCATGGTTGGCCTATTTACCCGCAAAAGCGCATGATCTGGTGGGATATCCACTTTCTGATCTCTGGCCTGAAGGCGAAGAGATCATCAGGGGGCTGGCACTGGCTTTGAAGGAAAAGCCAGCCGGTATGGAGGCGGTTCTATCCATCCCTTTTTTCGGGAATGGAGAACCGGCACCTTTTCATGTGACATTGCTCAAACAGGACGACCATAAGGAAGACTCCTTTTTATTCACATCGATGCCACAGCATTTAATTCTTACTGCTGAAGAGGAAGACAGGGCCAATATTGAGAAACGCACCAACTCAGTCAATGCTGCAAGGTTGCATCTGATGCAATTTGCAGTGACTCACTCTCTGGATCAATTACTGGAAGAGACACTCAACGAAGTGGAAAAGCTGACCGGCAGCAAGATAGGTTTTTTTCATTTTGTGGAGGACGACCAGCGGACATTGAGCTTGCAGGAGTGGTCCACTCGAACCAAGAAGGAGTTTTGTCTTGTCCAGGGGAAAGGAGTACACTATCCGATTCACCAGGCAGGCGTATGGGTTGAGTGTGTATATACTCGAAAACCTGTGACTCATAATGATTATATGAGTTTGCCCTGTAAAAAGGGAATGCCCGACGGCCACGCAAAGGTGGTCCGGGAACTGGTTGTTCCGGTGATCCGTGGAAATAAGATTCGTGCAATACTTGGCACCGGGAACAAAGAAAGTGACTACAATGAAGCGGATGTGGATACCGTTGCCCTCTTTGCAGACCTTGCATGGGAGATTGCTGAAAAGAAAATGATGGATGATGAGTTGACCATAAGCTCCCATCGATACGAGACGCTTTTTTTCGAATCCCCTGTCGCGTTAAGGGAAGAAGACTTCACTGACCTTGTTGGATACATTAATCAAGTTGTGAGGGAAAGTAGTAGTGATATACGAACCTACCTGGATGCGCACCCGGAGAAACTGGTAGAACTTGCAAAGATGGTGAAAATTGTGGATGTAAATCAGGCCACAATGGCGCTTTTTGGGGCATCCTGTAAAAATGAGTTTATGAAAAATTTTACCTCCATCTTTACCGAACAATCCTATTCGGTTTTCAAGGAGGAAGTGATTGCGATAGTCGATGGTAAATTTGAATTTGAATCTGAAGTTGAGTTTCAAACACTGCAGGGAGAATTAAAGGAGATATACCTGAAGCTGAGTATTGATTGGACTCAGTCGCACACATACCGCGGACTTATTGCCACTTTCGACATAACCAAACGTAAACAAGATGAGAGAAACCTTCAACGCTTGAATCGAGAGCTTCGCGCTATCAGTAATTGCAATCAAACTCTATTGAGGGCTGAAAACACGCAAAGTCTCCTGGACGAAATCTGCCGTATTATATGCGATGATGCAGGATATCGAATGTCATGGGTGGGATATGCAAATGATGACACTGCTCATTCCATTTATCCGGTGGCAGCGGCAGGTGTTGAGGATGGATATTTGCAGAGTGTCCGTTTTTTCTGGGATTCTGGCGAAACAATGCGCTCCGCTCCGGGCGAAGCTATACGAACCGGCACAGTCAGTGTAGTCCAGGATTTTGCAACCGACCCCGACGTAGAGTTGTGGAGAGAGAAGGCTCTTGCAAGGGGGTACAGATCAAAACTGGTACTGCCACTGAAAAATGAGAAGGAACTCACGTTTGGCGTTCTTGCCATCTATTCATCGGAGCCCAATGCATTTGATCAATCGGAAAAGAGACTGCTGGAGGATCTGGCGGGAGATCTTGCATATGGAATAACTGCCCTGCGTATTAAGAACGAGCGTAAAGAGACGCAAAAAGCTCTTCGAAAGATGAACGAAACGCTGGAGCAGCGAGTTCAGGAGGAACTTACAAAAAATCGAGAAAAGGATCATCTTTTAATCCAGCAATCCAGGCTGGCGACCATGGGAGAAATGATGCGCAACGTGGCTCATCAGTGGCGTCAACCGCTAAATACTCTGAATATAATTTTTGAAAATATACTGGATGAATATAAATCCAGAGATCTGACCGAGGCGGCGCTGGATCACTGGGTTTCCGACGGGAATCGGTTGATCCGTAAGATGTCTGATACGATCGATGATTTTCGTACTTTTTTCCAGCCCGATTCCAGGATGATTTTTTTCCCTCTGCACGAAGCGCTAAATGAGACTTTGCTTCTGCTGGAAGCTTCGCTCGAAAACGATCGTATTTCTGTGACTGTGCATGCTGATGAAGAAGTTCGTGTAATGGGATACCCTAACGAGTTTTCGCATGTATTGCTGAACATTATTTCAAACGCCCAGGATGCGATCCGGGGAAATGGTATTAAGGACGGGTTGATTGAGGTGTACATTCAGCATGACTTCAGCAAGAGAAGTGTCATGATGATATACAATAACGGAGGGAGAATTGACGAACAGATACTCCCTCGAATTTTTGATCCTTATTTTACAACCAAAGAGAGGGGCATCGGAGTTGGACTTTACATGTCCAGAAAAATCATGGAGCATATGCATGGAAGCCTTTCGGCGAAGAACACAAAGGAGGGAGTGGAATTTCAAATCGTTGTACCTGCGGACTAAATTTCGAGAATCATATCATTGCGATGAATCACTTCAGTTAGTCGTTGCGTTTCTCCATTGCTGGAAGCAGCACTTTTTTTTCTGGCGATGATGGGCTGTAGCTCCCGGTGTGAGTAACGTATAATCCCGCGTCCGATGGATTTGCCAGGGATCTCCTCAATTTCAACAATGTCATCAGCCAGAAACTTCCCGTGAAACGCAACAACGCCACCTATTAGAAGAGAGGAACCTCTCTCTTGAAGAGCAACTCGTGCACCCTTATCGATGATCACGCTACCTCTCGGTCGTGAAAATAGGAGCCATTTTTTTCTTGCACTCAAGTTTCGATTCCGGTGACCGCACACAAGGGTTCCAATGTCTTTCCCTTGAAAGAGATCCTGCACCGGAGATTTTGTGTTTCCGGGCAGTATGGCAGTGATCTCCCCTGTCATTGCGCATAACTGAGCAGCGCGGAGCTTGGTCCGCATACCGCCGCTACCGGGCCCCTGAGGGCCGCCTGCATGACTCATCTCTTCTTCCCCTATGGATCTGAGAAATGGAACTCGCTGACCGTTTGTTAAAAATCCCTCGGCCGTTGTTAAAATGATCAGCAGGTCTGCGTGAAACAGAGAAGCGCAGGCCGCAGCAAGAAGATCGTTGTCACCAAAACGAAGTTCTTCGGTTGAAACCGTATCGTTTTCATTGATAATTGGAAGCACTTTCAATCGTGTTAATTCCTGGATTGTATGGCCGATGTTAAGATAAGCATGGCGGTCCCGAAAATCTCTTGCTGTAATCAGTAGCTGGGCAACCGGAATGGCTGATTCAGCCATGACCTCACGGTAAACGCTCATAAGACGTCCCTGTCCAATTGCGGATAACGCTTGTTTTCTGGTCAGAGAATCAAAGCCGGTGCTGAAGCCTTGATTGAATGCCGGTCCCACAGGACGCTTGATTATTTCCCGCCCCATTGCCACCGCACCACTGGTCACCAGCATCACCTGCACTCCATGGTTGTAGAGAAAGCCTATCTCATCACGTAACCGCTGGATCATGGGAAGTTGGATGCCGTCGCTGCTGTCAGGGTCGGTTAAAAGGCTGGAGCCTATTTTAATCACCACACGGTGGCTCTTTCTTAAGCGATCCTGACAATGGGAACGATCCATGAATGTCATCAACTGCCGGGGAGCATTTCCTCTGCAATCGTTCTATCGGGGAAAAAGTTGAAAAGATGAGTAACCAGGCTTCCGATGCCTTTGCCTTCCAGTGCGGAGATGCCTGAGAAAAGCGGCTTTTTCTTATTCAATTCCCCCCACAGGTCCTCTTTCTGGAGCATGGAGGCAATCTCCGTTTGATAGTCGGTATCGTAATTGGCCTGATCCATTTTATTCAGGACAATCAATGCAGGTCGGTTTAAAAGCTCTGGAGAGTAGGAATGAAGCTCGCTCTGCAAAATTTTTAAATCCGAAACAGGATCCATGGATGTAGCATCGACAACATATACAATCAGCTTCACTCGCTCGATGTGTCGAAGGAATGAGAGACCAAGTCCGGCGCCTCGACTTGCCCCTTCAATTATGCCGGGAATATCAGCCACAAGCAGTCTTCGGTAGCCTTTTTCCAGAATGGCGAGATTGGGGACCAGCGTGGTAAAGGGGTAGTCTCCAATTTTTGGGTGTGAATTGCTCAACTGCCCCAGGAGTGTGGATTTGCCTGCATTGGGCAAACCGATCAAGCCCACGTCCGCCAGAAGTTTCAATTCCAGAAGCAGGCGCAACTCTTCGCCAGGCAATCCGCCCTGGGCAAAGTCTGGCGTTTGCTGAACCGAGGTGGCAAAGTGTTGATTGCCCATACCACCTTTACCGCCCTTTGCCACCAGCAGTCTGTCACCAGGATGAAACAGATCACCCAGTGTTTCATCACTGTCGGCTATTCTAACTACTGTTCCGGGCGGTACCCTGACCAGAAGATCCGTACCGGTTTTTCCTGAGCGGTTTTTGCTCTTGCCCTCTTCCCCGCGTTCGGCTGCATAGATATGGCTTGTCAGGAGATGTCCAAGCGTGAGAGTAGAAGGGTGGGCCTCCAGGTGGACATTGCCGCCATTGCCGCCATCGCCTCCATCTGGCCCGCCATGTTCGCGATATTTTTCATGCAGAAAACTGACGCAACCGGGGCCTCCGTGACCTCCTCGGACTCGAATCTCAATTTCATCGACAAACTTCATGGGACCAGAGCAGATATTCTGAATGCATCTTCAATTTGCATGGGGTGTGACATTTATTTTTATAATTACGATGGGTTTGACAGGGGAAGGCATTTCTGATAGCCAGTTTTTCTCACGCAATTTCTTCCCACCACCCTCCCCACCACCCGGAGCGGGTGGGGCGTTTTTGCTATTCAGGCAGAGCAAAACTGAGGAGCGGAAAATAGCTTACAATATGAATCAATTCGCAGCCGCTGGAACCACGGAAACCTGCTGACGTTGACGGTTCACATGGTGGTATTGAACCATCCCCGACTCCAGTGCAAATAGCGTGTGGTCACGACCCACGCCGACGTTCAAGCCTGCCTGGATTTTGGTTCCTCGCTGACGCACGAGAATGTTGCCGGCTTTTACAATCTGACCGCCAAAACGTTTAACACCCAATCGTTGAGCATTAGAATCTCTACCATTTTTCGTAGAACCGCCGCCTTTTTTGTGTGCCATCTTTTCTTTCCATCCTTATTCGAATAATTTCACTCTTTCTGGATACTGCTCCGCCAGAATTCTTAAACCCAGTGCAGTAGAAGCGATCAATAGATCGCTGTCTCTGTCTCGCTGGTCACTTTGCAACTCCAGTCTATAATAGCCTTCTTGTTTCTCTACCTGCGGATTTTTTTTTAACAACTCTTCCAGAGAATATCCCAGGTTTTCCGATAGGACCGAAACGGCTGCACAGAGAATATCTGCTCCCTTTGTGCTTAAGGTGGAATGTCCCTCCACCAGGAGTCCGGAGTAGCGACCCTCCCGATCCTCTGTGATCGAGACGGTAATCAGAGTCTTACCCTTTGATATCCACTACCTGAAGCTTGAGAAGTTTCTGTCTGTGGCCCCAGTGGCGCTGGAATCCTTTTCTCTTTTTATATACGTAGCCGTTGATCTTGTCTCCTTTGACCTCATCAAGGACCTTCATTTTGACGGAAGCGCCTGCTACATAAGGTTTACCGACCTTTAAATCAGCCCCCGCACCCACAACCAGTACCTGATCTGTGGAAAATTCGGAGCCTGCATTATCGCCGGTCAGCTCGCTCAAAAAGACCATGTCTTTTTCAACACGATGTTGGTGACCGCCCAGTTTTATGATTGCATACATAGAAAATACCTCTTTCTGGCCGGGAGACAGCTCACGCCCCGCTCCGGATGGCCAGAATTGGAAGGGAAGGGGCAGGTGTCAAGGAAATCGTAATTCAGCCATCGGCGTTGGTGAGATCGGTGGCTTCATGGGCTATCAGCTCTCATATGCCGGTTGGCCCGGGATTTCAGGATTTTTAGCGGTTGGTTTTTTGATTTTTGGACCCCAACTTCCTATGAAAGAACAACATCGCGAGACCTACATTCCAGGGCCATACTATGGACGATCGACTCTTCTTGTTCCGGAGGAGTATTATAACCGCTACATCCGTAACAAAAAGATTGGCAGGATCGGGATTACCTATTTTGTGCGAAATTTGCTGAATGATCCCCGGCGGGATTATAAGCTGAGTTTTTTGAAGTCCCTGAAATGGAAGAAGCAGTATCAGATGGAGGGCCAAAGTCTGGTGCGAGTGAATTTTTACCCGCATGAGGATGACTGGGCTCGTTTGTCTTTGTTGTCGAATGCTACAGGTTTTTCCCGGTGCTATATTTTTGTGTACCTGATGCTGCTCTATCTGGGAGTGACGCATCTGAATGATGGAGGAACTCCTCCAAAGATCAGGGAAGAGAAATGGAATCCCATCACATTATGTTCCATAATACTCGATTCCCGACTCAGAAAACTCATCAGGAAACTACAAACATAAACCTCACAAACACTCTCACTGAACCTCCTTCCTCTACAAAGCCTCTTCTGTTCCGAAGCTGACATAACTATCAGTCATGGATTTGTACTGAGCTGCAACCCACGCTCCAGATCTGACTGTAGAGCTAAGGCGCACTTCATCAATGATTCCATCAAAGTTCTCACCACCGCCCGCGTAATCACCAACCGTTGCGGTGCTGGCAAGTCCGTATGTATCAAATCCCGATGGATTATAGGATCCTGCTGGATTGATGGGTGAACCGTTTAAATAGCTCTGGAAAGAGCCGGTGGTTGGCCCTGTTTTTCTCCAGGTCATCGAAAAATGGTAGAATTGGTTCAGAGAAAGACTTTGACCCGTAGTGCACGAACCAGGGGAACAATCTCCAATAGAGGTTCCGTAGTTGTCTGTGATCGCTCCGCTATTGCGAATGTAAAGATAGATTCTTGTATTTGTGGTGCTGGGGCTTCCGTTTACATGGGATATCACATAGACATTGTTCGAGCCGCCTGGAGTTGTACGTGAGAAAGCCCATGCCTCTACGGTTCCAGCATCTTTGTTCCAGTCGATAGACGGGATTGTTATACTTGTTGTAATACCATTGAAATCGCGAGCGTTTCCGATCTGACCGGTAATATCAGAGGTTCCATTATCTGTTCCATCATTGCCGGATGTGGCACTGGAGTTGGTGGCACCGCCATTCATGTGTAGCACAGTTTTGTAGCTGGTATCCCACACCGATGTGACATTCTGTCCGTCTGAGGCAGAGCTATTATTATAATAGATATAAAAGTAGTCGCTACTGGAGAGAGCATCGATCTGTGGAATTTTCACCCATACGTAAGAGTTGGCCGACTCATCCCACTTTTCAATCTCATAGGGTAGTGCAGTTATTCCGTCGGAGTCGTAAAAGCGAATGTCCTGGCCGCTATTCCGGGTTTTTGAATAATCGATCCTGCTGCTGTTTAGAACAACAAGAACCGGGAAGTCGGTTAGATTTTCATTTTGAGCAGAGTTATCGATGGTAATCTTTTTTCGATTTATCCAGCTGCCATTGTCGGTACTGCTATTCTGCAATTGCTGCAAAAGCAGCGCATAGAAATACCCATCCGCAGAGTATCGGGCGCATCCTGTCCCACTGGCGGTCAGAAATATGATAGTGAGCAACATGCTAAAAAGTGGTCTATGTTTTCCTCTGTACATTTCCATGCATTTGACTTGTTTAAGAGATTTTATCGGTATTTAAAGAGACTTCATCATAGATGAAGATCGTGTTACTATAACAGCCTGGTATACAGGTTTTGCATCTTTTTT
This sequence comes from Leptospirales bacterium, assembly GCA_050305335.1. Lineage (GTDB taxonomy): Bacteria > Spirochaetota > Leptospiria > Leptospirales > Leptonemataceae > JBNLFC01. The sequence goes on along the minus strand of JBNLFC010000005.1, from coordinate 4,723 downwards.
ATGTGAAATGCACTCAAAGCACCATAAATTGCAGTTTTGCCGGATTTATGCAGGATATTTGCCAGAAGTCTACCGGAAAATTATCGGACAAAAATGGGAAGATGCACATTCCTCATGGAAGATGATTACTGCTATAACGACTCTTCAGTCCCGTAGCTGAGATAGGAATCGGTCATAGATTTATACTGAGCTGCAGTCCAGTCAGCAGATCGCACGGATGAGCTCACTCGCACCTCGTCAATGATTCCATTAAAAAACTCACTTGCACTCAGATCAAATCTTCCGAGGGTTGCATTTGCGCTGAATGAATATAGTGCCGGCAAATTCGTTGGATCATACGTTCCGCTATTTGCAGGGGTGCCGTTGATATAGGTCTTGAAAGTACTGGTAGTTCCATCCCAGGTAAGGGTCAGATGTTGCCATGCAGTATTTGGAAAATTTGCTCCCGAATCACCACAACTGCCTGAGGTAAAACAATCACCGATTCCTATCCAGTAATGGATCTGTGAACTTTCGTTGCGATCCAGAAGATAGATTCTAGTGTTTGTTCCTGTTCCAGCATCATCGACATAAGAAAAGACGAACCGATTGCTTCCGAGCGCAGGATCCGAGTTGGCGTAGCTCCATGCCTCCACTGTTCCGGTATTGCCTGCCCAACCATTGGTGGGCACTGTAACATACCCGCTGGTACCATCAAAGTTTATCGCATTTGCAATCTGGCCACTTACTGTTGAAACACCGCCGCCAAAGGTCCCATCGTTGTTGAGAGATGTGGAGTCGCTGAAGGCTCCATTCAGGTGCAGAACCATCTTGTAGTTGGTATCCCAGACCAAAGTGGCGTTTTGACCATTGGAAGCGCCGCTATTATTGTAGTAGATGTAAAAGTAGTCGCTACTGGACAATGCATCAATCTGGGGAACCTTTACCCAGATCGATGAGATCCCCCCCGCTGATTTCCATTTCTCAATCTCAAAATCCAACTCTGTGACACCGTCCGAGTCCACAAAGCGAATATCGTCCCCGCCACCTTTTGTTTTTGAGTAGTCGATGTTAATACCATCTTGCAAGATAACCAGAACCGGGAAGTTGCTAAGATTTTCATTTTGAGCAGAGTTATCGATGGTGATCTTTCTGCGATTCTGCCAGTCGGTCACATGGGCAGTTACATTAGTAATAATGATTCCATTGTAATTCGAATCACTGCTTGCCGAAGAGTGAGAGATCGATCTTGAGATCACAAGCTGTGAAAATCCATCGGATGTGGCTGCAACGGAGATGGTTTGCGGAGTGCTCCAGCTGGATGTGGTAAATGTCAGATTGGCCGAGGAGCTTCCGTTCACAGTAACATTAGCTGCGCCGGATGTAATGGTTATATTTACGTTGGCCGTTGGTTGAGAATTCAGAACAATCGTATAGGAGTCGCCCACACCCGCTTCGCACACATCTGTAGACCCGCCACTTTCTGTGACAGTGACTCCGGGTGAGCCACCTCCCGGCGTGGGAGCAGGTGGAGTGGTGGTACCACTCAAAAGTCGACTGAGGAGCAGCGCAGATAGAGAATTATCTGCATCGTATCGGGCGCATCCGGTTGAGGCGACCCCGAGGAGAAGGGCAGCCAGGAAAATGCCGGAAATCGCCGCAGAGTTTTTGATACGATGAAACATAACATCCTCTGAATAAACATCACCAAATTGCGTCTTTCATGCTCCCGGCGCAGAGAGTGTGATTTCCTCCCTCATTAGTTTTCTGCCAATTTTGAGATTCGATCTCAGATTAAGATAATGCAAATCCGATAAAGGGGCAATCCGTACAGGTATGGAAAGATTTAACCGGGGAGTATTTTTTTTTGAGGATCTAAAACCGGATTGGTCCCGGTCTTCTCAACAGTCCTGGAATTTTTATGCAATGGCTTGCTGCTCTGTTCCTTTATGTTTGATCCGCTTCTCGTCTACTGAGAGCTTCTCGTATGGCAGCCATATTCACTATGGCTGCCTCTCTACCTTTCTCAATGATGGCGTCGATTTTTTTAAAATCGAAAAGGTCGAACTCTTCCACCGAAGGGTGAATCACCAGATCCATATTCTTCAGTTCATATTGCATCAAAGCATTGCCCTGAATGGAAATGGAGCGTGTAACCACCCGCAGGATAGGAGGAATTGATATATATTTATAGACAGCTCTGATAACTCCTTCCCTTTGCTGTAGTCGAATCTCCGAACCCAGAGGATCCACCATGGGAGTTACGTTCACCCCGATGATATGATTGAATCCTCGCTTTTTTAAAATATCTCCTGGCACCCCGTTGAGTACACTTCCATCTACTATGAGATAGTCGTCAACCGGCACAGGCGGAAAGAGGGCTGGAATGCTTACTGATGCATGGAGTGCGGGAGCCAGAGGGCCTCTCTGGAATACAATGCTTTTGCCGTATTTCAGATCGGTCCCGTTACAGAAAAAGGGGATCTCCGTATCTTCAAAGTGAATACCGCTGAATACCTTTTCAATGATCGTATTGATCCGTTTGCCTTTGAAAAAACTTACAAAAGGTAACTGTTGGTCCAGCACAGATCTTGCGTTGGGAAGAAGGATTCGCAAATGCTCAATGATTTCTTTCACAGGCATGCCCAGTGCGTAACCGGCGCCGATCACGGCTCCCATGGATGCACCAGATACGGCATCGAATTCAATTCCCTCTTCCTCCATGATCTGCAACACACCGAGATGTGCAAAGGAACGAGCGCCTCCTCCGCCAAGGCTGATTCCCCTGGAGCTGCCATTGATTCTTCGAGCCAATCGGTCTACACACCGGTTTAATGTAGCGTCCCCTCCTTCCAGTAGAGAGTCCGGCGATTCCGACTTCAGCCGGACATGAGTCTTGTAGATGGTGGATGACTCACGGATTATGGGATCGAGTAGCTGTAGATCACTCATGGATAGGCGCGCACTGTAAGGCTCATCGGTGACAGTCAGGAACTGATCTTGCTGATCGAGGTTTTTTTCTCTGTAGTTGTGAATTGTCTGATTCCATGGATTGGCTTCATCACCAGGGTGATACTCCTGCAAAGAGCGTATGAAGATGCATCGATCGCTCTGAGAAATGAAGCGAGATATGATGGGATGATGAATGTCCATTTCCGCATCGACTATGATAACGGAATAATATCTTTTTAAAAATCCCAGGAGTGTAGCTACAAAATCCAGGAATTTTCTGTTGCTGGTCCACTCCTCCAGAATAGCATCTCCATCGAGCATATCAAAAGGCTCGTCTTTGCTGCCCAGCGCTTTTTTAATATCGCTTAACCTGAGGGTTTGCCACCGCTCCATCAATTTAGTAATACGAACTCCGTGTTTATGTTTTTCCAGACGTGCGGTATTCATTGAGATCAGGACAATGGGTAGTGGATTCTCTCTGGCCAGAGCCCCGGCCAGCCTGCGAGCAATGAGGCTACCTCTTCTTGGATTTTCCGGATAGACCACAGAAAAAATTCGCGTCGGTGATTCGGGAACGGCGTGCAAATTGCTGTAGAGTCGGCGTGATAGAGTGCGGGACAGTGCCTGACCTACAGAAGGCTCCTCCTCCATGAGTCGGATCAGTTCCTTGCCTGGAATCAGGTAGACCGACGAGTCCAGGACTGCCATAGCAGTTGTGGAATGGGGTTCACCTGAGAGGTAGCTGACCTCTCCAAAAAGGCTGCCCCTGCCCTGTGAGGCAATGACTCTAGTGTTGCGGCCTGCTGCTTTCATGAGAATATGAATCTCGCCTTCTCGCACCAGGTAAACATGGGTCTGCTCATCGCCCGGGCTGTAGATGATTTGTGAATGTCGAAAATGCACCAGCGAGATCTTGCGGAGAAAATAAGCAAAAGCCTGGCTACTGGCCGGGACCTGTTGGAAAAGTGGAATCTCTATTAAAAAGCGATAGTGATCGCTCTGTTCGATTCTACCTCTGGATTTTTTAACATTCCAGCCCAATCGCTTTCCTCCGGAGGCCTTGTTTGGTATTCTGCAGGAGAAGTTGCACCGGAGCCCGCCAGGGTGACCGGAAGTTCTCATATTCTAGAAATTCGGTTTTCATAAGAGACAGATTAGCCGGTAAAAGCGCAACAACTTCATCCACAGCCAGCTTCCCCATTCTACCTCGCTTTCCAGATGGGCATGATATGCAGATAAGCATACTTACCCTTCCATATGAGGCTTTGTTTTCTACTTTGCGACTTAGAGACACCTTTTTTTCATGGGAATATCAATCCTTTAAGAGAGTCCCGATGCATGGATGACCATCAAATTCCAAAAGAAGAGTGTGGTATATACGGAATTTACGGCTGTGAAGAGGCTGCCAATTTTACATACCTGGGGCTATATTCGCTACAACATCGTGGACAGGAGAGCGCCGGCATTGTCACCAGTGATGGGGAGCGCATTTATCGATACGCCAGCATGGGACAGGTGGCCAATGTTTTCAATCGCGATAGACTGGAGCAGCTTTATGGCACCATGGCCATAGGCCATAACCGCTATTCCACTACAGGAGCCTCTTTTCTACGCAACGCCCAGCCCATTCGAATGGAATCCAGGCTGGGAAGCATATCTCTCGCGCATAATGGTAATATTGTCAATGCCTGGGACGTGCGCAGAGAGCTGGAGGCCATAGGCTCCATATTCCAGACCACCGTAGATTCTGAAGTAATTTTCCATTTAATGGCCAGATCCAACGAAGAGAATC
>JBNLFC010000004.1:0-28883 GCA_050305335.1 Leptospirales bacterium | reverse complement strand
TTGCCTTCGCGATCTGTGCCGAGGGACGTCAAAACATAATCTGCATACTCGTAATCGTTAGAAAAGCCCATGGATTGGGGCCATGGGCTTTCATAAGATAGTCCATCACTGCCTGCGATTTTCTGAATGGTGGCATCGGAATAGCCATACCCACCAATGTAAAGGTCATTGGAAGCATCTATGGCTATATCGGATAATTCTGGAACATACGAATCGGGATAAAAGGATCTATCCCAGAGTAGATTGCCGCTGGAATCATATTTATTCACACACCAGGCCCGGTACATATTATATGTTAGAGTGCAATTGCCTGCCACAATCACGTTGTCGCTGGCATCGATGGCAATGGACCTGGCCTGCGAAGCACCGTAACCAGGATAAACAACGGTTTTGTTCCAGCCTGTTACGATTTCGTTTCCGTCAGAAGAGAATTTTTTGATCAACCAGTTGGTTTGTTCGGCATTCGAATCAAAAAAAATAGCTTTCGAACCAATGACATAAACATTGTCCATGGAGTCTATGGCAACATTGGTGGCGTAGAAGTCTCTCGGACCGTCAGCGATCACCTTATTCCAGCTGAGATCTTCTACACCGTCAGTTGAAAATTTTTTTACCCAGATGGAGCTATATCCCTCGCTAAAACCGCGTGTGTTGGAAACAGTATAGAAGCTATTGGAGTGGTCCACAGCGATCCCTTCTGCACAATCATTCATTGCAGCGTTATTCCCATCCATCTGGATGGGGAAATTTCCGTTTGAAAGGGTCTGGAGCAGTAAAAGTGCAGGAAAAAAACTGCGATTTGCAAGGGTCCGAATAGTGCCACTCCCCTTCTCATATGAGCAGGAAAAAGCAAAAAAAAGTATTATTGCAAGTGTCGCCTTTTTCATACAGCTCTTTTGCGAGACAGCAAATTTGGTACATATACAGTTTTAAACCGTCAGGCGTGTCAAAAAAATGGAATATATACAAGATTTCAGCTTTATAGCCATTTTTTTTTAAGCGCCCAGACGTTTTAGCGACTGTTTAATGGCTTTTTCAGAAAGCTGGAATTCCTCCAATTTTTCCTTTTCCTTCTCAATCACATCAACAGGTGCTCTGCCCGTAAAGTCAGGATTTCCAAGTTTCTTTTCCACACTCTCCTTTTGTTTCAGAAGCTTTTCAAGATCTTTGCTAAGACGGGCCTTCTCCTTATCAATATCCAGGACGCCTTTCAGGGGGAGGTAGATCTCGCCATCACCAAAAGGTTCCATAGCATCATGAAGTTCCGCTTTGTATTTTTTGGTCACTGTAATGGATTCTGCGGAAGCTAATCGCAAAATTGAGATTTCTCTGGACTTTACAGTTGCGGCAAGATCTTCATTATCCGTTCGCAAAATCACTTTAATTTTCTTATCCGGGGTAATGCCGGTTTCAGCACGAATGGAACGGGCACCCTGTATGGCTTCTTGTAATAACTCCAGTGTACGGGCGGTTTTATGGGCGTCTGGATTCAATAAAAGAATTTCGGGCCAGGGAGTCGCTATGAGCATAGCCTCCTTTTTCTTTTTCACTTTTTCATATTGGATCAGGTAGGAATGAATCTCTTCGGTAAGAAATGGCATAAAGGGGTGAAGCAACCCCAGCATTGCTTTGAGAACGTAGAATGCACATTGCCTGGCCACGAAAAGGGAATCGTCACCGGACTTTCCGTAAAGTCGTGGTTTAATAAATTCGATATACCAGTCACAGAAATTGTTCCAGACAAATCCGTATATCTCTTCTGTAGCCAGTTGAAATTTGTACTCATCAAGATTCTTTTCCATATTGCGAATTGTTTGATTCAAACGATGAAAAATCCAGAAATCCTCCGCTTCCATGGATAGCCGCATCAGTTCATTCACAGACAGAGGTTTAAAATCGTCTGTTAAGTTCATAAGAACAAATCGGGACGAGTTCCATATTTTATTTGCAAAGTTTTGATATCCTTTCAGGCGATTTTCGGAATATAGTGTGTCCTTTCCTTCACTCAAGGTCGCCATAAGAAAAAAGCGATATGCGTCAGCTCCATAGGTTTCAATGATTTCAGCGGGATCAATATTGTTGCCAAGAGATTTAGAAATCTTTCTTCCTTTTTCATCCCTCATCAAACCGTGAATGTAAACCTGGTGAAATGGCGGCTTTTTCATAAAATGAAGGCCCATCATAATCATCCGGGCCACCCAGAAAAAGATAATGTCATAGGCGGTTACCAGAACCGTGGTTGGATAAAAAGAGGCCAGATCCTCTGTCTTTTCTGGCCAGCCAAGTGTTGAAAAGGGCCACAGGGCAGATGAAAACCAGGTATCCAGCACGTCATCTTCCTGCTTTAGATTCACAGCATGGCCAAAATGCTTCTCTGCACTCTTGTGAGCCTCCTCCTCATTCATTGCTACAAAGAGTGTATCATCAGGTCCGTACCATGCGGGAATACGGTGACCCCACCAGAGCTGTCTTGAAATGCACCAATCGCGAATTTCTCGCATCCATGAGAAATAGAGATTTTCCCATTGCTTCGGGATAAATTGAATAGTTCCGGTTTCTACGGCTTCAATGGCCGGTTCTGCAAGAGGGTGGATTTTAACAAACCATTGCGTGGAGACCATGGGTTCTACAACAGCTCCCGATCGCTGTGATTTTCCCAGAGGCATCAGGTGCTCTTTTGTACCGCGGAAAAGGCCCATTCCTTCCAGATCAGATTTGATTTTCTTGCGCGCATCGAAACGGTCCAGTCCTTCGTACGGACCACCTTCCGTGTTGATGCGTGCGGAAGAGTCAAAAATAGTTATGAACTCTAGATCGTGTCGTTTTCCTACTTCATAATCGTTGGGATCATGCGCCGGTGTAACTTTCACAGCGCCTGTTCCAAATTCGGGATCCACAAGGATTGCGTCACCGACTATCGGGATAAGGCGGTTTAAAAGCGGATGACGCACTGTATGCCCGATCATATGTTTATATCGCATATCATCCGGGTGCACAGCAACGGCGGTGTCACCCAGCATGGTTTCGGGACGAGTGGTAGCGACTACAATCTCTCCGGTGCCGTCGGAAAGAGGATAGGCGAACGACCAGAGTTCACCGCGATAGTTTTCTTCGTATTCCACTTCCAGGTCAGAAAGAACAGTATGCGCAATGGGATCCCAGTTCACCATTCTGGTATCGCGATAAATCAATCCTTCTTTAAAAAGATCAACAAATACTTTTCGAACAGCCAGATTCAGGTTTTCATTCATGGTGAATGCTTCGCGGCTCCAGTCCACCGAAGATCCCATGGTCCGAATCTGAGATGTTATTTTTCCACCGTATAGCTCCTTCCATTGCCAGACGCGTTCTATGAATCTTTCCCTCCCGAGGTCATGGCGGGTTTTCTTCTCCTCTTCGTGAAGAGTCTTTTCCACGCGTGCTTGAGTGGCAATGCCGGCATGGTCTGTTCCTGGAACCCAGAGAGTCTTTTTGCCACGTTTCCTGGCAGCCCGGATCAATACATCCTGTATGGTCTGGTTGAGGGCATGACCGACGTGAAGCTGTCCGGTAATGTTAGGAGGAGGAATGACAATGGTAAAAGGGGAAGAAGAGTCAGAAGCGTTGTATTCGGGCCGAAAGGCTCCCGACTCTTCCCAGGTTTTGTACCATTTTTTTTCGATATTTAAATGATTGTATCTTGAATCAAGTTCACCGGACATGAGGCCATTGGTCCCAATAGAGGGCAGGAGGAAAACTTAAAAAAGCAATGGCTGTGTCATTGGTCCTGTGACATAATCTTTTGAAAGAAATTCCATTCTGCAGTAAGGGCCTTTTCAATGTTGTCGCTACTTCGAAACCCATGGGCTTCATCGGGGTAAAGGTAGTATTCAACGGTTTTCCCTTTTACTTTTAATTGCTCCACCATAGTTTCTGTCTGACCCGGAGGCACTATGCGGTCCTTGCCACCTTGAAAAAATATCAGTGAGCCATTGATTTCATCTGCTCTGTGAACTGGTGATCGCCTGTGATAAAGATCCGGATCATACGCTCCTACCAGCCAATCCAGATAACCCGATTCAAAGCGATGGGTTTCACGGCGAAGTGATTCCAGATCAGAGACTCCATAGTAAATGGAGCCTCCTCGAAACAGTGAGCAGCGGCTCATCGCATTTAATGCCGTATAACCTCCAGAACTGCTGCCGGTAATCCATACTTTTTTCGGATCAATCCAGCCTGCGGACTGAACATACCTGGTGGCCGCAATCACATCCTGTGCGTCTTCCAGTCCCCATTTACCCCGCAGCCGGTCCCGATAGGCGCGACCGTAGCCAGAGCTTCCTGCATAGTCAACAGTCATATAAGCGACACCGCGCTCTATCCAGAAGAGAATCTCCAGAGATATATCACGGGGCGCACGGGCAGTGGGACCGCCATGACACTTCACAATGAGAGGAGGTTTGCCAGGGTTTTGTGTGCTTTCTGGACGTGGAGAGAAGAGAAATGCGGGGATCGTAGTGCTGGTATTGTCATCCAGTATGCTCAGGGTCTGGCAAGAGGGCATGAGTCTTTCTGGAAAGGAGTGCGAGGTTGTCTGCCGGATTTCGTTGAGCCGATCTGAATCCTTATTGTAGGAGTAAATTGAAGAAAATCGCGAAGCCGACGATCCTGCAAAGTAGAAGGAGTCTTCTCCCCCCGTAAGAAAAGAAAACTCGCTCAGCTGCAAAGGGATGACTGTCTGTTTTGCAGGTTGTAGCTTTCCTTCTAATAGTGGAGGGCTGCAATGTATCAGCTCCATCCCCTCCTTGCCGGTGACTGCAAAAACTGCCTCACCTTTTCCATTCAGTGCATAGCTGGAAATGCTGGAAGTCCAGAACGGCCATCCGTAATCTTTTTCATCCTGGATCCAGTGAATGATTTTTCGCTCTGCAAGGCTGGTGATGTGAGGATTCCAGAACCCGGTGCGGTCTGAAAGATAAAGAACATCTTTCGAGGAAATCCACTCCGGCTGCAGTACGGAGATATTATTTCCACCGTCCAGAATCTCAGGTTCGGCTTGCAGGCGATCACCGGCGAAGGGGGCCACGTAGAGTCGACTACTTTCCCAGGGCATGTCGGGCAACGACCATCCTATGAAAGAGAGAAAAGACCCATCGGGACTGAAGCGGGGGTGTCCATAAAAGTCAAGTCCCGAGTGCAGGTAAATCAGATCTCCCTCTCCCTCTGCATCCAGAAGTATCAGGTGTTGCTGAATGCGATTTTCGATTTCACTTTTTTTCTCCATGACCGAGAGCACCCATTTGCCGGCAGGGTGGATGGTAAAGTCCCCGAAAGTTGCTCCGGGAGTTTCGCTGATTTTTTGCATCAGCATGCCATCCAGTCTTGTGATCTGCTGTTCGGCATCATCAAGAAAGATGTTGATCTCCTTCCGACAGGCAAAGGCTGTCCCACCATATGTGTTGAGGCGGCTTCGCGCTGATATGTCCCGGGGCAGTAGCTCCTCTACCTTAGCCAGCTCCCTGTATCGCATGAGCACGGAACGTCCTTTTTCCGACGGCCGCTGTTCCAGCCACCATACTTCATGGCCATCAGCTGCTATTTGCAAAAAGCGATTCAAGCCACAGGCAACAGTGGACGGGGAGACAAGATGGGCATCGTCAGTCTGCATCAGGTATTAGACGGAAAAATGAAATACTGATGCGTTATGAGGCCACATTGGCCAGCCTTCTATCGATAAGCTGAATTACGGCAGATTTGAGAGTGTCTATATGCTCACCGGTGGTGGGAATCACCAGAAGGTGATTGCGATCTACTTCATCCGGTGCAATGTACTTACTTTTAAGAAGGTCAAGATCTTCCAGCCGGGCATCAGAGACCTCATCGGTATGGGATGATCGTTTTTGCAGGCGTTCTTTAATCAATTCTTCCGGTGCCACAGTCTCAATGACCATATAGTCCGAACCGTTACGATCGCAAAATTCCAGAAGCTTATTTCTATTGTTTTGCGAACCAAACATGGCATCCAGAATGACTCCGCGACTTCTCGTCAGCAAGGTGGTAGCGTCTTGAAAGAGTCGAGCATATGTCTTTTCGCTCATCTCTTCTGAGTAGAGCCAGCCTCGCAGTTCAGGCGGAGTTCTTTCATGCAAGGGACGTTGTGCAATTTCTTTGCGAATCTCATCGGATAAAAGGCGGGGCCATTCCAGCAGTTCACTCAGACGTCGTGCCAGGGCGCTCTTTCCAGAGCCGGTTAATCCGGTGAGACAGATTACCATGGGTTTGTGACCGCAGACGGCGCGCTGTACTGCTAGAGCCAGATATTGGCGCGCCGTATATGTATTTGCTTCTCTGTCCTCTTCCTGAATGTCAGAAGAGGTAGCTGTCATACAATGAACTTTACAGCGCACCAGCGCGCGATAAATAAAGTAGAAGTCGAACAGTGAGTGTGAATTTTCATCGCCTGTGGCCTTTCGCAGTCTGTATTCAATTTCTTCTGCAAGTGGTGAGAATCCATTGAATACCAGATCCATGCATAGAAAGGCATAATCGTTTACAATATCGATGTAGCGGAATCTCTCATTGAATTCGATGCAATCATAAATGCAGACCGAATTTTCCTTTAGAATAATGTGATCCAGATGCAGATCACCATGGCAATCTCGAATACGCTTTTCTTTAATTCTTGTTGCGAAATAAGCTTCGTTATGGATTGCAAAGAATCGATAGCTGTAGTGTTTCAAGATCTGTAGAAAGTTACGATCCAGAATGCTGTTTGCATAAGAAGCCAGTTGCTGGAAATTTTCCTCTATACTAATCTGAATATGATTGAGATCTCCCCATCGATTGATGAGATCGTCCGAAGCCGATTCGTGATAGAAACGTTCCAGCGTACTTATAATTCTATCCAGTTCCTTTTCCTGGAGTGATCGCTCTTTCAGTATATTTTTCAGAAAGTACCTTTCTTCGGCTCTGACCATCCATACCGCGAAATCGACGGGAGAAGGTCCGGAAAAAAATTCGGGCATCGATTCCGGAAGAAAAGCCTCACCAAAGGAATAATGATCCCCGGTCTGGTATATTGGAAGGATTCCTAAGTAAAGGGGGGAACAAAGTCGGCGATTGAGTATCACTTCTTCAATGCAGAAGCGCAAACGTTGCTGCAGAGAGGAGAAATTTAAAAAACCAAAATTGACCGCTTTCTTTACTTTGTAAGCATATTCTCCATGAAGGGCAACAATGGATGCATGGGTTTCATGTATTCGAACGTCACCACTGCCAGGCGTGGAGGCCGGGTTCACCAGGAAGCTTCGCAACATAGCTGTATTCTGGTCGGATTGCAGTAACATAACCGGGTACATTTGACGATGAGAAATAGAGATGAAAAACCCCTGTCAGGTGGGGAACCTGACTCGAAATTTCATGAGAAAAGCTATATTTTTTGTAATAATATTAATCTTCTTCTGTTTTCAGGTCACAGCCTGCGTGGTGGTAAATGAACGTGGTGAGGAAATTGCTATTCCTGATGAGATCACGCACAAAGGGCGTGAGTGGAGGTTGGATGAGATGCCTATCCAGCTTCGTTTTTCGGAGGAAGAGTCCGCTGTTCCGCTTTTAATAGTCCCTGTACCTCCTGACATGAACGATTCTTTTATTCTGCCAGGTTTACCGGATGTCATGGATCAGCGACCCCAGGCCAGTGGATCGGCTTTTGCCATTGGTTACCTGGCAAACACAATGCTTCAAAGGGTCAGTGGCAAAGAATCATCTTCTTATGTCTGCTCACCATCATACATATATAATTCTCTCAACGAGGGCAAGGACCAGGGAGTTTCTCTTTTGCGAGCAGCCTTTTTCTTGAAGGAAAGCGGATGCGCAGATTTGAAGTGGATGCCATTTCGCAATTATGACTATCGGTATCAGCCTTCCGTAGAAGCCAACCTGGATGCTTCGCGGTATAAGATCAATGGTTTTGGCAGAGTCGATTATACGGATATCAATCAAGTGAAAGGCCAACTGTCACAGGGTAGAGCCGTGTCGATTACGGTAAGGTTATACGAAAATTTCGTTACACTCAAAAAAATGCACTGGAATGGTCCGATGGGAAGTATTGTGGGTCACCACTCCCTTTCAGTTGTTGGTTACGATGATGATGAGGCAGTTTTCATTGTTCAGAACTCTGCCGGAAGCGATTGGGGCTCGGAAGGCAGGGCAGCAATTCCTTATGCATGGTTTATACGCATTGTGGAGACGGCGTACGTTATCTGGTAATACAATCCCGATATTTCTCGTACGCTTCTATTGCGGATAGGCGCATTTTTTCTGCGTGCTGAACCATGGATTCAATGTCTGAAAAATGAAATCTATGGGCCTCTCTGTACACCTTTTCGTGGAGGACAAAAGAGCCGGTAAGAATCAGCGCTCTACCGAAACCTTCGTGATTTATATCGACCACCACAGACGTGAAGCAGTTGAGCTGCCGCTCAAGGGATTGAGCAAGGGCCTGATGAAAAAGTCTGATATTGAATAAAGTTCTTTCGTCCACGTCCGCTGTCATAGGTATGGCAGCCATCTCGTCGCGGGTACGAATGTACTTTTGCATTACTATTTTTTCATCGGTCCAGTTTTTCCATGAATTCCATTGATCAATAGCACGAAGATGGCGAGTCAATGCCTGCCAGAATGGGTGGTCAGTATACATATAAGAATCGGTCATATCGCTACTCCATTTCTCTTGCAATGATCCGTTTGATCCATGGCGGTGGATTTCCTCTGAGCATGGAAACCAGAGCATCTGCCTCGGCAGCAATGGGCCTGGGTTTCGGAACTTTAATGGGGTGAATGCGAGATTGCACCACCCTTGCTGCTGCATTGGGGCCAATGGCTTCACAGTAGACAATCACTGAATCACCCAATGCGGAAATCTTTTCATTGATGCGATCTACCTCTTCTTCTGGATTGGAAGGAGTCTCGACCATCTCAATAAATCTGTATCCTTCCATGGTGATATCATAGATGGCAAACTTTATGCACCGCCCGAAGTGCTCGTTGATATTCTCTCCATCAGTTGTTGCAAACGCGACCCGCATAGCATCCTCCGCGCCCGGTCTAAAGTGCCCGAGCTGATGTCCGGGCAGCTCCGCCAGTATTGTTTTAGAAATAGGGTTGAAATGGACCAGTAGAAAAAAAAGAAGCAAGCTTTCTGGAAATCGCAGGCTGCCAGCGACAGCCTGCGGCAATTGCTAAGATTCGGAGGAATTCTTGAGCGGGAAACGGGATTCGAACCCGCGACATTCAGCTTGGGAAGCTGACGCTCTACCAACTGAGCTACTCCCGCGTGTGAGCTATCTGCTTTGACCCACCGGCAGATAGCTTTGATCGCACAATGAAACCAAAATCATTTCAGGGAATAAATGTCCACAAAGATACATTGGGCTTGCTAGCTTTTCAGAAATCCCGGGGAACTGCAGCGGATAGCTTTTGGCCTTGAGCGGTGAGAGAGTGTCATCCAGCGGTGTTGAAAGATGGCTTATAATCATCTGCTAACCGCAAACCGTTCTCATCTATTGATAGTGCAGCCTTATGCTTTTCTCAGTGCTCCAACCATGCTCACCCTGGTTGAAGTAGGTGTAAGCAATCAGTTTTCCATTGGAGTAATCATATCTGCAGAGGCTTTTTTCACCAAGGTGGTTCTTTTCTCTGCTGGTGAGCTGGCCCTTGCTATTGTACGAATACTTTACCTGGCTGAGAGGTGAACCATCGATGTTCAGTACGGTAACCATGATCAGTTTGTCACCCTGATATTTGAACAGAAACTGCAGACTGTCTTCGCCTGCTTTTTCCACACCACCGCTGATTTTTTGACCGTGATAGTAATAGTCTTGTTCTAGAATGACTCCCCCTTTTTCATCAATTGCTTTTGTGGAAGCGAGTCTATTGTCGGAATAAGAGTAGAGTCGTTTGCTGAGTATGTTGCCTCTGGGGTCGTAGAGTACCTCCTGTAACGGCTGCCCTTTGCTGTCATATTCGAAGCTTGTCTCTCCCTCTTGAGTGCCTCTGCTATTGAAGTAAGTTTCTTTGAGAATGTGGCCATCCTGTGAATAGGCATAAGTTGCTTTTTTGAGAAGCTGGCCTGTTGGATCATAGACTTCCGCAAAGAGAGGTCCCCCTTTTCTGGCAGTAACTACATATGGGTCGGTATGGTACCATTTTCCAGGTTGGTAGGCGCCCAATGACGTTGTTAAAAAGAGTAAAACTGATGCTGCTGATACTGGCAAAAAACCGGCTAGTTTGAATCTCATGTTGAAAGTTTCCTGAAATGAATCTACTCCTTTCCTCTATCGGACGATTATGGAAAAAATTGAGAATTGGAAGTGTTAGAACAGAGGCGGTTGTATGATATACGATGAACTGAGACAACGAGGGCTGGTGATCGAGGATTCCATCATTGCGCTTTTTGATGAAGCGCGGCTGGACTGGATATGGGATTACTTAGAAAGAACCCACCGGGAAGTCTCACTTTTTTCCGAGCGTGACTCGGAAAGAATCCTTGAGCGCCATCTTTATGAATCTTTGATTCAGGTAGGTTGCCTGGCTGGCAGGGTCCAGGTTTCACGTGGAACCAGGGTTGCTGATGCGGGAAGTGGAATGGGTTTGCCTGGAATTCTTTTTTTTGCTCTAAGAGAGGTCCCACAATTGACTCTCATTGATAGCTCCAGGAGAAAGCTTCATCTGCTGGAAGAAGCACTGGGAGATGACAGCCAGGTTCAATTCAAGTATGAGAGATTGGAGGAGATGACGAGTTCTTTTGATCTGGTTACTTCTCGAGCGCTGGCACCATTTCCCCACACGGCAGAGCTGCTGTGCCGCATAGTTGAACTAAAAGGGTATTGTGCACTTTTTACCGGCCAGCCACCGCTGGTATCCAGGCGAGAAACAGAGTATCTCAAAAAGCTGGGATTTGTTTCACGTGAAACTATGTCACATAAGGAACTCACTTTTCTTGGCGAAAGAACGATGATTCTCTTGCAAAAGATAGGACCGCCAGAGAGGGGTTACCCACGACACTGGAAAAAAATAAAAGAAGAGATCAAAGCATGGGAAAAATCGTAGCAGTGGCCAACCAGAAAGGTGGCGTCGGGAAAACAACAACTGTAATCAATCTGGGTGGTTACCTTGCCAGGAATGGAGTGAAGACTCTTATTGTGGACATTGATCCCCAGGGGAATGCCACA
Source organism: Leptospirales bacterium (assembly GCA_050305335.1). Lineage (GTDB taxonomy): Bacteria > Spirochaetota > Leptospiria > Leptospirales > Leptonemataceae > JBNLFC01. Next base: position 17,673 of record JBNLFC010000004.1, on the reverse strand, counting down.
TCCGGTCTGGGACTGAATGGATTGAGTCTCGGGAAGACCATCTATCAAGTACTCATCGGAGAGGTCTCGCCAATGGAGGCATTGCAGAAGAGTTCTGTTGAGGCGTTACAGATTCTTCCCGCAAATGTGCATCTCTCAGGGATTGAAGTGGATCTTCTTCAAATGGACAGACGGGAGTTTCAATTAAAAGAAGCTCTTGAAAAATTGAAACTCAACTTCGATATCATTCTCATAGATTCTCCACCAAATCTTGGTATCCTTACATTGAATGCTCTTTGTGCTGCGGATGGAGTTTTGATTCCACTGCAGACAGAATACTATGCGCTGGAGGGACTCAGCCAGCTGATGAAGGTGATCCAGCTGGTACAATCCTCTCTCAATCCTTCCCTGACTCTGGAAGGAGTGGTTCTTACCATGTTTGATCAGAGAACCTCGCTGGCAAACCAGGTGGTGGAAGATGTCAGGAACCACTTCGGCGACAAAGTTTATCGAACCATAATACCGAGGAATGTCCGCCTGTCAGAGGCTCCATCTTTTGGAAAATACATCGGGGAGTATGCTCCTGATTCAGCCGGTGGAAAAGCATACGAAGATCTTTCAAAAGAGGTGATGACACGTGGCTAAACGAATGGGCTTGGGAAGAGGATTGTCCAATTTAATACCGGGGGCCGAATCTCAGGGTGGCTCAATACAGATCAGCGAGAATCCCGACTACCAGGAGATTCCCATTCATGAGATAGACCCTAACCCAAATCAGCCAAGAAAACGATTCAGCAACGATGAGTTGCAGGAACTTGCAGAGACTATAAAAAACGTAGGGATTATCGAACCTGTCGTGGTGCGAAAACTGGGGCAGCGATTTCAGCTGATCTCAGGCGAGCGGAGATGGCGTGCCGCCTCTCTTGCAGGTTTCAAGAATGTTCCGGCTGTGATTAAGAATGTAGACGATCTTGGCGCTCTGGAAATGGGGATCATAGAAAACGTCCAGCGCGAAGAGTTGAGTGCCATAGAAGAAGCACGCGCCTATGAACTCTGGATGAATCAGACCGGATTGAAACCCGCAGACATTGCTCAGCGCGTTGGCAAAGATCGCTCTACTATTACCAACTTGATACGACTGCTCAAGCTTCCTGCGGAGGTGCAAAGCAAGATTGAGCTAAAGCAAATTACATCAGGTCAGGCACGCCCTCTCATCGGCATTGCCGATAAGCGCTTACTGAGCAAACTGGTGGAACGAATCACGCAAGAAGGTTGGAGTGCTCGCCGTGTGGAGGAGGAGGTTGGCAGGCTGACCGAATCACCGGATACTTCTGAAAAACCGAAAAGCTCCGCCGCAGGGGCAGCGGACGCAAATATTCGAGTCTTTGAAGATCGACTTCGTGCGCGGTTTAAGGCGCGAGTGGCAATACAACATAAAAAAAATGGCAGCGGAAAAATTGTAATACATTATGCGAATTTAGATGAACTGGATCGAATTCTTACATAATTTTTCCCACCCCGGCGGGTGCCATTTCATTTATTTTTGAAAAGTGCACGATTCACTCCACACTCTTTTCCTGAATGTGCTCATGGTTATAGAGGTGATCCATGCAGTATTCTATATCGTTGCATTTGCTGCAATAGCGAAATTCCAGTTTAGGATCGTCGGCTTCAGTTCTCTGACAGATGTGGCAGCTGTGCACGGTTGTTTTGTACCCGGGAGTCACTTTCGCTGCAAACTGGACTTTGCGTACGGCCCGTACTGGCGCGGCACTGGATGTGATTGCTTGAAATAACGACTTGCCAAAGAAAATAAGGAAGCTGGCAAAACTGAGTCCGAGCCCAACCAGAGGAAGGGGTGAATTCAACTCCAGTGAAGTGCTCACCGCATCGTAGATGAGAAGTGCAGCGGCCGTTAGAGCTATCCACTTGATTCTGACAGGAATGATAAAGGCTATATAAAGCTGTGTATCGGGGTGGATGACCGCCATTGCAAAAATCAATGTCAGGTAAAAGTAGTCGATGTTGATCTGGCCGGGAAATATAAAAACGGCAATCATGTGCAGGACAAAGCCAGACAGGATGTACATATTGAAGTAAGCCTTTCCCATGTGAAACTCGACAGCGCTTCCAAACATCCAGAGGAGATAAAGTGTAATAAAAATTACGATATAGCTGCCGGGAAGGCGGAACGGAAAGAAAAAGATGTACCACCAGCGGTCACTGGCCAGGATGTCCGGTGTTATAACTCCGATGGGACTCTGATTCATGTGTGCTATCAGGGTGACAATCGCTGAAAGTCCGATCAAATAGAGGGTAAGATGCTCAATTCCGTATTTCTGAAAAAAATTGATGATTTTCCTTTGCATAGATAAAAGATGCCCTCTTCTTGACTTACAGGGTCAATGATTTTAATCATTCGAGCTTTGCATGAACGAAGAAACGGCAAAACAGTTGAGCGCTGAGCTGGATTCACTGGATCCGGGTGCGGCATTGAACGCAACCCTGCACATTGATACATTCCGGCATCCCTATTTACAGTTCCCTGAAAAATTCGTCTGGCCGGCCATCCATACCGACGGCATTACCGACGATCAAGCCGAAGAGCTCATGGCTATCCTTATTCCAGGGATTCCTGGCTTTCTTGCAAAATGTGATTTGCTCGCGACTCCCAAACCCCGCAAAAATTCCAGCCAGCTTCAGTTTGTACGCGCACTGGAATTTGGTACCATTCGCTATATTTACCAATTTCGGGTTTCGGCCGAATACATGGGGGGCGCCCTGAATGATGAAGTGCTGATGAAGCATGCTCAGGGTGTCACTCCAAGGTTCCTTACAGATCGCATCTATTTTACAGCCAGGATTATTCCGGTGGTGGGCATCCGGAAGGAGTATGACCGGATTCTGGACTTTGAACCCTTGCAAATCAAAGAGGCGATTTTTCGCGTGACGCCAGTAGAGCTGGAGCGAGATATCTGGAGCACCATCCTATTTGATGAAGTCGATTTTTCCAGTGTGAATCAGCATTTTACCGAAATGTTTCGCTTTGGTGATGCTATCTGGAAACCCGGGCGTCTTTTTTTTCCATTTGCCATTGATTTCGTAACGCTAACTGCCAACAATCTTATGCCACAGGCCGATACGCTAATGAAGTTTACGGAAATGTACAACGAGCTTCTGGGATGTTTTCTGGACGATAGAAGCTTCGAGACGATTCCGGAAAAAGTTAAGAATTACTGGAAAAGATATTATGAGTCATGGGAATTTGAAAGAATCTTTTCCCGGGGGGGGAATCCTCACTGGGTCTGCAGGCAGTTTCCTGCAGAACTATAACATCAGTCGCGGCATGGGAGCAGGAATAAGTTTTTTTGCTACGCATCACTATCTGGCATGCTTTGCCAGCTTGCATTCACATGCAAGGCATCTTGCATTACTGTTGGTTCTCTTTGTGGTCCATCAGTGCAAGGAAATTCAATGGGTGAATGTTTCTTCATGCAGCTCGGTTCTGCAGATTCCTTCAGTTCAGGATGCTTTTGAACCGGGCAACGGAAACATGTTCATTGCTTCGCAAGACGGATCGGAGCGGGATCCAGCGGGAGAATGGATGGCTTCCGGTGCGATTTTTTCTGTAAACCGACAGTTTTTAAGAAACAGAAATGCAACGATTCTATCTTTGCAGAATCGTGATTCCCTTCCGTATCATCCGGTGCGAATATATGTGCAGAAGCAAAATCGAAAAGAGTTCTTCTATGTTTTAAATCATCCTGTTCGTGGAATGAGCGTGGTAGAGATTTATGAATTACGAGGAACGAAACTCTATTTTATCAAAAGAATTAAAGATAGGCGACTTTATGGTAGCAAAAGTATCATCGTATACCAAAATGGAACTATATTTCTTACTGGCACGTCAGCAGACAGCTTTTCGGAGCGCTTTTTTACGAAGGCGTTTCTGGCAAGAATAGAGGAAAGCGGAAAAATTAGCATAGCCACGCTTCCCTCTGACGATCCTGTGGATATGGCTGCGTGGGATGATGATCATTTTCTGATTTTTGATCGCTCAAAGAAGCTCGTTTATCAGGTTCAATTTTCCGATTTGTTGGCCGGAAAAAATGAAGCCATCCGGCTGGTTTTTGAAACAAAAGGCTTCCCGATCCGGGCTATCAATACAATTGCAGGTAGCATTATTCTTGAATATCCGGAGCCGCTCAGTCTAGAAAGTGGAAAGTTTGATTCAGGCCCGGGGGGCAGAGAATTTTTTGTGGAAGAGATCGATAGGCAGGGTAAATTACTGCATCGTTCCTATCTGCGGATTTCGGACTCTTTTCGTTTTCCCGGGTACTTTAAGAAAGCCGGGGACCGCACATTCTACGGCTCCTTTTCAGACGCGGGGATCTGGGAATGCGAATCAAAGTAGCGGTCCATGATCGAAAGGGTGCGGTGAAACCAACGTAAATAGTTGTTGGCAGACTTTCTGAGTCCGCTATAAAGACGCAGGGTCCGCACCGCGGATTTGAACATGTCGTCCTCATTTTGCCAGGCTGGACTTTCCGTCTCACCCTCATCACCGTTTTCTGACGGGTTTTCAAGGGAGTAAATCAATCGCTGTAGTGAATCGCCGAGTATATGATTCAGCGAAGTTTCATCAAGAATCTTCTGCTCCATTTGTGTGATTTTCTCATTCAACTGATTGTATATTATAAAAAAAGTATTCTTTCTGCCATCGACAGGAGTTTGCTCAATGTGCCCGATCAGCGCTTTTACCTGGTGGATGAGAATCTCAATTTTTTGAATATAATCGGCCAGTGAGTGCCGAAGGAAAATCAATCTGCTGCGTAGTCTTTCCACCGGTGAGTCCTGAACTGATTCGCGCTGCCAGGAAACCATGCCATGCACAAAAGAAAAGGATGGATGTTGATTCGCAATCAATGAATCATGTTTTTCAGTAACGGAAGCGTTGTTCGAATCCAGGTTTTCCAATGGGCGCAAAGCAGCGATGACGGCACCGTTCTTAGAAAACCGATAGACGTTTAGACCCTTCCACTGATCTGCAGCAATGCGTTGCTCAAACCATCGAATAAAAATCAGAAGCTTGTCATTGGTTCGACTCTGCCTTCCACTATAGGTCTTCACAAAACGCGCGGGCAACGCATAAATTTGTCTGAAATTGTAGGTCTCCCTGGTGATTAAACGACTTTCTTTAAAGGCATGGTAATTTTCCAGGGTGGCCCCCCTGCAGTGGGCAAGACTGTCCGTAAACGCAAGATCTTGCCCGGCAAGATAAATGGGGTTGCAACCCATTTTGCATGCAAGGTCATAAGCATTGGTGGATACAGAACCCCCAAAGGAAATTTCTCCAATGGGATATTCAAAAATATCACTTAATATTCTGGAAAGCTTGAAAGGCGTTTCGTAAAAATAGGTTCTTAGCGTCGGAAAGCGTGCAATGGTGTAAAACGTAGTGGATGGATCAGTTACAAGAATTGCGTGGCCTCTGTAATCCTCCAGATAGTGGCGGTTGATGGGCTGAGGATCAACCGATACGATAATGTCCGGGTCCAATCCGTATCTAGTTAAGACTTTTACCGCAGTGTCCACAGCAATCAAAATCGACGAATTTCTTTGCCTTATGATCTCCGGCATTTCATTCCAGAGAGAGGGTCCTGCACCTGCCACAATGGCGGTTTTCCCTGAAGCGATATTAAAGAGCGAAGATACGGGGTTACCCCGGGAAAAGAAAGGCAAATTAATTGAGATATTGCGAGCCCAGACTTTGTCGAACCTCGCCAGTGTGGCCTGGTTCACACTACGTCGATTAATGGCGTCTACGCAATATTCAAAAAACTGACGATACCCACTATGGTATTTCAGCGATGGTCGATGGGGAATTACATGAATATTTCCTGAAAAGCGGGACTTTAGCAGTTCCGAAAATTCTTTCTCATTCGGAAGATGAATCCATGCTTTCAGGAAACCTTTTTTAATTTTTAAACGATAGTCAAATAAGCCGAGAGCAGTTGAGAGTATGCGTGGGTCATGCTCAAACCAGAGAACAGTGCACTGAGACTCTTGCATAAGAATCGCAGGTATATATCCGAGACCTGCGCCAACGAGTATTACAAGTGAGTCTGGTGAAACTGCATAACCCTCCAGCATCCGCCGGGCCTCTTTTTCCGGATTGCGGAGGCTGTGGAATTGAATTCCATCAATCTGCAAAGAAAAAGTGTTCTGACCGATTCCATCAGGTTCCATCAAAGAGTGAGGCGATACAGGTTCATCTGGCAGTAGCAGCCTGAAAGATTCCGCTGCCAGAGATGCGTTGAAGTTTGAAAGCATAAGCAAAATCAGGGTCAGGTTGATTTCAAGGTTTCATTTCCTGCAGAGGCGTCATACTCTCTCGTAAAATACTCGACTTTTTTTAAAAAAATCTCTTCGTCTGGAATCTGAAACTGATTCAAAATTTCAGGCTCTACCGAATAATAATCGATGTAGTGCAAGGAAGCTTCCTGTAAGCATATAGCCATATAGACAGTCGCAATCATTGATTTATATTTTTCGGGAGCCTGTAAAGGCTTTTGTTGAAAGCGAATGGCAGTAACAATATTTTCCGGAAAGTTCCATTTCTCCAGCAGCAGAGCTCCAATTTCCGGATGACTGATTCCAAGTTCAATCTCTTCGATCAGTGAGCTCTGGCGAATGCGGTTTCCACCCAGAAGAGTATCAATCTGTTTCACAAGGTGGGGTTCCATAGAAATCAAAATAATTCGGCCAAGCTCGTGCAAAAGGCCAACTACAGGTGCAGAATCTTCCAGTAACCGATTCCCTTCACATAGCTTTCGGGTAATAAAAGAGACTCGATTCGAATGCTCCCAGATGGTTTCGAGCTCTTTGCTTTGAAAGCGCGATGCCAGTACATTGCGTGCGCCGGTAACCAATAGAAGATTGTAAATAACGTTAAGCCCTATTATCTTTACAGCGTCTGCTATATTCGGGCTTTTAAAGCGGTTTATATACCCCGCGGAGTAGACCATTCTCAATATTTGCGCAGTCAATCCGGGATCGGTTTCAATTTCCGCGGCAATTTTTGTCAGGGAAGCACTGGGTGAATCGAAAAGAGCAAGAATGGAGCTAATGCGTTCCGGCAACATCGGCAAAGCCGAAATTCTCGAAAGAATGTTGTCTCGTAATTCATTGGCGACAGCTGAAACATGGCTGCTCAAGGGAAATGCGATCTGAACCTGAGTGACTTCGTTTCCAATTGCGAAGCGAAAATTTTCCGCCGGGATGCCGGAACGTTTCAAAAGCATAAGTGACATTACCAGCCCCAGCCCGCTACCCTCCATTTCATCCCTGAGATCAGTGAACACTCGACCCATATCCTTCAAATATTTAAAGTAATTGTAACGACTCTGAATTCGCTTGCGCTCAGCCTCATTGGCGACTGCGTTGTTTTCCACAGTAATGAAAAACGTATTATCTTTTTTCTCAAGAATCAAATCTATGTAGTAATCCGAGTTCACATGAGCGGCTGCAAATTGTTCAAAATCGTTCATGAGAACGTTAGTAAAGCCTACCATATTGCTTTCGTATTGTTCGCTGTTAGCGATATCAAGTCCATGCTCTTGAAAATATATACGCTTTGCGTTGGCTTTGGAAGCATTGGTAAACAATTCACGTATAATTACCAGGGTGGGTTCGGACCAGAAGGGAACGTCCAGGGCAGAAAAAATTCTGTTAAATAGACCGGAAATGGCATTGAACTTGAAGTTCCAAACGCCAGGATATCGGATTCGGGTATATTTGCCCGAAATAACATCGTTGACCTGTACGTTTGCCGAGAGTTGAACAAGATCACGCTGGTCCATGATACTTTAGCTCAAGAATCGCCAGGCCGGACAGATCGGACAATCAAAAAAGCTTCTTTTCACCGCATTGTCAAAAAATGAATGTAAAAAAGAAGATTCCAGACGTACTCATACGGATTTCTGTCTCACCCCCGTGGTATTCTGACTCTGCAAAAGGAGGGGGCGCAATGGGCAAAGGAAAGGTGCAAAGACAAAAACTGCAGAGCTATGATAACCTGCATCATGATCTCCAGAAGGCGAAAAAAAAAGGAAAAAAAAAGTGGGAGCTGATCCACGGTCTTCCCGGTATCGTTCGGTTTTATCCTGACGGATATATGGAGCTAGCTGCGAAAATCAGGAGTGTCGATGAGATCCGCTCATTGATGGTGGAACTGGAAAGGCTTGCCACAGTTGCTCTGGAGCTCCAGGTGATCAAAAAGGATCAAGCAAAACTACGACAAAATAGCGGACCGGGCAGAAAGGCGCAGTCAGAAAATTTGACAGAGCAAAAATCTCTACCACTTTCCAGAGTGCCTGTATTGAGGCCCGAACTGGATCGTGTCTCCTGACAACCACCAGTCGCGGAATTGATTCATCTGCAGTCTGTGTCCTTAAATGACTCGCAGAGACTGGGTGATTCGATAAGTTCTGTAAAATACAATTGGATCAGCATCTTTCTGACCGCTGGCAGATTGTTTTAGCAGATCCTCATCGAAAAGAAGGACTGCAACCGTGTTGTAGTTGCGAAATTCCGGATGGTAATACTGCATATGATGAGTTCTCACAACCGTCATTCTCGGATGGTATTCCAGTGTATAGGTATGGAGCTCAGCCTGACTTTTTCCTTGCTTCTGGGCTTCCTCTTTGGTAACAAAATTTGACGCAAACTGATTCTCCCGGGTGGGTCCTTGAAAGCCATAGAGCGAAACGGATATTCCTTGATCCGCATGTGCCGCCAGATACGAGACGTATTTAGAAACTGGAGGATTCAGCTCCATCAGGGCGGATTTGGCGCTTACAGAATCTCGAACGCGCTCCATAAAAAGCTGAGTTTTTCGATAGTCGGGATCTTTTTCATTCCAGATCAGACTTTGATCCACATTGGCGGGGCTGATATTAATTTCGCGTACTATGTAGATATTTTGTGCAGGATCGTGGGCACGCCAGATGGGATAAGGAATTACGTCGCGTGTAGCCCTATCAATCATATCTGTCTCATAGTAAGCAATGACGTACCCTTTTAGATTTATTTTGCGCCTGGTTGCATTGCGTAATTCAAAGATTACTTCCAGAATTTCACCTTTGCCAGTTGGGTCGACCTTCAGATCAAAACTCATATTTCTGACTTGAAACCGACGATCGCTTCTGGATTCGGGTGAAATATCCTTAACATTGGCATTAGAAGCAGGGGCGACTGCTGCATTTCCCTGTGGACTCTGCCCCTGAGCCGGTGTGGAGGCAATGATCGAAAAAAAAGCTGCTCCTATTAGAGCTGGCACAGAAAGGGAAATGAGACCTTTTTTATCGAAAAACATAATACTCCTACCTCTCAATCACAGACGAATCTACCTATCACTTATCGAAAGCTTGCCGCTTTAAATTTAACAATCTTGACGTGAAAAAAGGGGTGAAGGAGCACATCTTTAAGAAAGGTTGCGTTCCATAGTCAGGTGTCGGATCGAATCAACGCGAAAAAGGGGTAGTCAGTGGAAAAAAAAGCGAGGGTGAGCATTCTTATGGGGAGCGAATCGGACCGGGAGACCATGGCGCCCGCTGCGGAGATTCTAAAAGCCATGGGTGTGGCATTCGAATGGAAGGTGATATCGGCACATCGACTGCCTGAAAGATTGAAAGAGTATGTGACAGAATCGGAAAAGGCGGGGATGTCCGTTTTCATTGCCGGCGCCGGGGGGGCAGCCCATTTACCGGGTGTGATTGCCTCTTTTACAGTACGCCCGGTAATCGGAGTTCCCATTCACAACTCTCGATTCAACGGCCTGGATAGCCTGCTTTCTATTGTAAATATGCCCAGGGGAGTCCCGGTAGCAACTATGGCAGTAGGACCTTCCGGTGCGGCCAACGGTGCATTGCAGGCAATATCGATGCTGGCCCTCAATGATGCAGCTCTTGAGACAAAGTTGCGTTCCTACCGGGAGAATCAACGCCAGGAGCTGGAGAGAAAAGAAGCGGAGTCTACAGTTGTTTACGATGGAGAGCAGCTATGAAAAGATATTGGAAACTGATTTTACTGCTGGTTTTTCTGACTACGGCGTGTCCCTCGGTCAGCAGGAAGGATGTGGCCGCGTACCTCAACAATCAAATGCGGGAGGGGGTGGAGCATACCAACACTGTATCCATTCACTTTGCTACAAATCGTCAGGAAGATTTTCGCTTTCAAGACCGGTGCGATTCACAACACTTTTTAAACCAATTTTCGCAGAATACTTTTTTCGGAGTATGTAAGGTGCGTGTGCCCGGGCTTCACGCCATAGGCAGTCTGGAACATACTCCACAGGCCGGTGAGGCAACGGATGATCGCTTTGTAGTGGAGCAATACGAAGCAAAGCGTACGAATGATTGGTTTGACGGACTTTCCAGCAGCCAAAAACCGATTCTGCTTTTTGTACATGGATTCAACGTTGATTTTAACGAGGCTATACTACGTGCTGCACAAATTGCCTTTGATTTGCGTTTTTCAGGTGATGTAGTTCTTTATACCTGGCCGGCCGGTCAGACCAATTCCGGTCTTTTGCAAGCTCTGTTGCTCAACAAAACGTATGAGGCGAATTATGATTCTGCAATAAAGAGCAGACCTCTTTTTAAGGCTTTCTATTCAAGATTGCTGGATTTGAAGCGAGAGAACTACATTATTGTACATTCCATGGGACATCAGGTAGTGCTGCCTGCGATTAAAGAGTTGAGCGAAGAGGGACGGTCAGGCGCCATCAACGAGCTGATCATGAATGCTCCGGATTTCCCTGCGGATGAGTTTCTTGCGATGGTTCCCCAGATAAAAGAGTTGAGCATTCATACCACCATGTACTGCTCTCCCAGCGATAATGCTCTGGAGGTTTCCAGCGTGGTAAATAAAATGCCCAGAGCTGGCTCGTGCATGCGCGTCCCAGGAATAGATGTAATTAACGTAAAAAGAATAGATGATCCTGCTCTGGGTGTGGGTGGTCTGGGGCATGGCTACTACTCCAGTCGCGCGATTATTACAGACCTGAATCAATTGCTACTTGGTGTGAGGGCCGATAGAAGGTTATATATTTCCACCGCGCCGTACCAAGCCAATGCAGATTATGTGTTGCGAAATTGAAACAGTGCAATGGACAGGGCTACCGTGGCGTTGAGAGATTCCACGGCGCTGCTCTGAGGTATGGCAATAGTTGTGCACGGAATGCTTTCCGGCAGACCTGATCCCTCCATGCCCACAAGAATTCCACAAGGCATCACAGGTTTGATTTTTAAAATATTTTCGCCTTCCCTATCCAGAGCGTAAAGTGGAAAAGGTATGTTTAAGGACAGCAACGACGGCCCGGAGTAGAGTCTGGCATGGAAAACCGCACCGGCAGATGCACGAACCGAGCGCATGAGAAACGGGTTTGCCGCTTCGGCAAGAAGCACAATTTCATCAAAGCCCATTGCAACCGCACTCCGAATGGCTGCACCGAGATTCTCTGGATTGCTTAAAGGAAGAAAAAGTGTTACATCTCTAGAAGTTGCAGCGGAGTAAGGTTGTATCTCAGGTACGGCCACTTCCAGCAGCGGAGCGGCCGTACCTGCGGTGTCCAGCTCTTCAAAAAGATCCTGAGCCAGAATGATGAGATCCACAGGGCCTGCTTTTTCTACTATTTCGGATTCTGAAAAAGTGCTGGAGAGACTATGGGAAACTTCCTGCCGCACCATTTTTTCCGATAGTATCAAAGCGTGGCAGATCTCTGGTTTTTCCTCAATGAGATCTGATATAATTTTTTTTCCGGCAACCAGAGTTTTTCCGAGCTTCTTGATCATGCGTCCGCTTTGGAGCGCAACATACTGCGAAAAACGAGCATTGGCCCTGGAACTGATGTCATAGCGATTATGAAGTTTGACCCACTTTCCTTCGGCAATTTGATAGAGAAGCTGCCGGTCATGGGTGATCGGATTTTCCGATTGTACAGGGTCGATTCCTCGTTGTAGCGAATTTACTTCATGCCGCTGATAAACGACAAGTCGCCGCCGGTCCGGTGATTCGGGCAGTGAATAATGATGGTCAAGAAGAAGTTGTGCCTCATTTCCATAGCCTGAGACTATGCTTTGAATTTCATCATCACAGTGAGGGCCCTTCATAAAAAAAATTTTGCCACCCCGGGCAAGTACTCCACCTGTTCTAACAAACGTTTCTTCCATGCTTGCAAAGGCACGAGTAATCACCGCATCTACAGGAAAGAAAAAATCGGCCGTCACTTTTCGCTCAATCACTTCTGCATTTTTAATACCCGTTGTAGCAATGGCTTCACGTAAAAATTCACACCGATTTTTTCTACCTTCGGTCAAATAGAAAAACGTATCAGGAAGCGCAATGGCCAGCGGAATACCTGGAAAACCGGGACCACTCCCCAGGTCCATGATCCTGCCAGTTAACGCAAGACCGCTTTGCTTTAGAATATCTAATATAATTAAACTATCTATGTAATGCTTTCGTATCATATTTTCCAGATTGTGAATCCGGGTCAGATTCAATTCCGGGTCTTTTTTCCGCAGGAAGTCATGAAACGTGACTATCTGTGAAAGTTGGTGATCATTTAATGCAATTTTCGCACGATTGAAAAGGGAACGAAAAAGGTTTTCTCTGCTTATATTCTTTCTGCCTGAGGCTTTCATAGGTTTTATGACCATTTCACGATCAATTTGCTGAAAGTGATTCTTCTTTACTTGATCCGGGAGAGTCAAAAACAAATTGTAAAAGAAAGGGGGCGGAGCTTCTCTGGAAAAGCATGGCTGCGGAACTATCCCATTACCATTTTCCTTCCCGGGTTTTTTTTGAAAGGGGAGGAATCTCTAAAATTGGAGAGGCAGCGGCGCAGATCGGGTCCAGATCCATGCTGATCACGGTAAGACGAGAAATGCACAATCGGTCGGCGCTGGAGACAGCCCGGGTCAGTCTGGATAAAAATGCAAAAGGATGCATTGTCTATGATGACTTTGCTACCAGACCTGGTTTTGATGAGCTGGATACAGCATCCCATTTTTTGAGACAGGCAAAGTCGGACATAATTGTGGCCATGGGGTCCAGAGAGACCTTTCAGGCTGCTCGTGCCGTAGCACTGCTGGCTACCAATGAGATCTTTGCCAGCGATCTGCGGGGAGCACGATTTCCCCTGAAAAATCCACCGTTGCCGATTATTAACGTTCCCATCCTCCCCGCTATGGGGGAAGAGGTTTCTCCTGTTGTCTCTATTTACGATGAGAAAACGGAATCCATGGTTCAATTCATTGATCGCAGGCTTTTTCCCGCTCTGGTTTTTATAGACCCGGCGCTTACCGCCACCTCTGCGGAGGGCGATGTTGCCCGTGCTGGCACCGCCGTAATGGCGGCTACCATTGAGTCGATTCTTTCAAAGGACTCAAACGAGATTACATCGACCATAGCGCTCCGCGCCCTCAGTCTGATCGCATCGAATCTTTTGATCTATTCAAAGGATTCGACTAACATGACTGCACGAAATCAGATTTCTATGGCCAGCCTGCTATGTGGAATGGCATACTCTAGCAGTATGCTGGGACTCTGCTACAGCGCCGCTTCCGCTCTTTCTTACCACTCAAACATGGATTTTTTTGTAGCAATGGCAATTATGCTGCCACATGTAATGGATTTTAATCTCACCGTCTCAGCTGCACGCTACATTCACATTGCTCGTTCTCTGGACGAGGATATAAAAGATATTACCGTAATTGAAGCGGCGATTAAAGCTGTAGAGGGTGTCCGCAAAATTTACTCAGAGCTTCACATCCCCCAGAGGCTTTCGGATTACGAAATTAAAAAGAGTGACCTGGCAGAAATTGCCGAAATGACCCTTCGGTCTCCCATGAATCAATTTTCTATGCGTGATTTGATCCGAAATGAGGTGGAGACAATTCTTCTGTCAGCATATTGAGAATTGTACCAAAGCCGTTTGGCGCGACGCGTCTGAACGATGGTGGAACTCCTCCAACACCCAGGCAAAGTAAATAGAACCCGGTAGCATTATGTTCCATTATGCTTGACTCACGGCTTAGAAAACTCATACGAAACTACAAACGTAAACTCACTCCTCTTGCTCACATCTTAACAATCGTTGGCAACGAACCGCTGAAACCGGCCCACAAACACCCATTTTTCCTTGCCACCGGAGCAGGCGACAAAATCGTGATCCTACTATGGCAAAAGTTTTATATGATGATTCATGTGATTTAAAATATTTAAAGGGGAAAACGGTGGCTGTAATCGGCTACGGAAGTCAGGGACATGCTCAAGCACAGAATATGCGCGACTCCGGCCTGAACGTAATCATCGGACTGCGTCCTGATTCTGGACATGTTAAAATCGCAAAAGAAGACGGATTTGAGGTGCTTACTCCCGCCGAGGCGAGCGCAAAAGCTGACGTCATACAGGTACTTGCTCCCGATACAGTGCAAAGAAAGATTTATGAAGAGAGCATCAGACCTAATTTGAAAAAAGGGAAAGCACTGGTATTTTCTCACGGCTTCAACATTCATTATGAAGCCATACAGCCTACGCCTGATATCGATGTCTATATGGTCGCGCCCAAAGGCCCGGGACACCTGGTGCGTCGAGTTTATCGCGAAGGCGGCGGTGTTCCTTGTTTGATCGCTGTTCATCAAGATGCCACAGGTGAGGCGTACCAGAGAGCACTGGCCCATGCTTCTGCCGTGGGAGGCGGAAGAGCGGGGATTCTGGAAACTACTTTTAAGGATGAAACGGAAACTGATCTTTTCGGAGAGCAGGCGGTATTGTGTGGTGGACTTTCATCTCTGATTATGGCTGGCTTTGAAACTTTGACTGAGGCAGGCTATGATCCGGATATTGCCTACTTTGAATGTTTGCACGAAGTGAAACTCATTACAGACCTGATCTACGAAGGTGGCATTGCAAATATGCGCTATTCCATTTCCGATACTGCCGAATACGGCGATCTGACGCGCGGTCCACGCATCATTGATGCCGGCGTGAAGGCAAGAATGAAAGAGGTATTGAGCGAAATTCAGAAAGACAAGGGCGCCAAATTTGCAAAAGAGTGGATGGCCGAGACAGACCAGGGATATCCAAATTATAAAAAACTCCAGGAGCAGGGAAAAACGCATCCAATTGAGGTTGTGGGCAAAAAGCTGAGAGGAATGATGAGATTTCTTGGAAAAAAGTAAACTTTAAATCTTGCGAATTTGAATTAGAAAAAGGCGCAACGCATGCGCCTTTTTTTATGTTTTCTTCTAAATTCAAGGTAAACATGTCTGTTTTTTTTTATCCAGGAAAGCTGTAGGGGAAGGTATATGAACTCTTTGCTAAACAGGCAAAAAAAAGGTCTACTCTTTGGCGGTCTATTTCTTGCGCTTGGCGTTTCGTCCTGCTTTTTTTTGCCCACCCTTGCGCAAGAAGTCACTCAACCCGTGAAAAGAGAGGCCCGTTGGGCAACTCCCTTAAAATTGAAAGGCGTTCCCAATCTTTACAAAATCAATGACCAGCTTTACCGCAGCGCTCAACCTACTGCAGAGGGTATGCGGAATCTCAAAAAAATGGGAATTAAAACCGTAATCAATTTACGCGCTTTTCATACGGATCATTGGAAAGTGTCAGGAACCGGTTTGTTAAATGAAGAGTTAAGTGTAAAGACCTGGCACATTGAAGATGAGGACGTTGTCCAGGTCCTTCAGATAGTAGCAAAAGCGGAAAAAGGACCTTTCTTGATCCATTGTCAGCATGGAGCTGACCGCACAGGCCTTATGTCTGCAATGTATCGAATTGTTGTTCAAGGGTGGAGTCGGCGAGAAGCCATTGATGAGATGATGAACGGTGGTTTTGGATTTCACACAATCTGGACTAACATCCCCGATTACCTGGAAAATGTAGACATCGCGCGAATTCGGCGAGACGTCTCAAAAGAATAGATCAGACAGGTCATCCTCATTCGCCACCCGGAGCGAAAAAGGATCCCTTTCTATTCCGTTGTTTCAGGCAAAAATTCCAGATCTTCCACCTTGCCAGAGGGCAGGCTATGAATCATATGAATGAGAAGGTTACGGTTGTCAGAAATGGAAAGATCCTGCATTTCCAGCGCGCCAATGCGATCCAAAGGACTGAAGGACCCCTCCGTTTTTTCCATAGAAAGCTTTTCCGGGGAGTAGGTAGCGTTATCGGAATCCGTTCGTAAAATTGAGTAATCCTCTCCACGACGAAGCTCAAGGGTCACGCTTCCGGAAATAGGAGAGGAAACCCATCTCACCAGTGACTCTTTAATTACCATAGACTCCGGGTCATACCAGCGGCCTTCGTAAAGAAGGCGCCCCAGTCGGCGACCCATAGTAAAATAGAGATCCATAGTAGATTCATTGTGGATGGTTGTCATCAGACGTTCATATGCAATATGGATTAAGGCCATGCCCGGTGATTCATATATGCCGCGGCTTTTGGCTTCAATGACCCGGTTTTCGATCTGATCAGACATACCAAGGCCGTGGCGCCCACCGATGCGATTGGCCTCCAGAATCAATTCATATAATGTGGAAAACCTTTTGCCGTTCAGTGAAATAGGGTCACCCTTTTCGAACTCAATGGTTACATCTTCGGCATCAATCGAAACAGTTGAATCCCAGAACTTCACGCCCATAATAGGCTGAACAATATTCACTCCACGATCAAGATATTCTAAATCTTTGGCTTCATGGGTTGCCCCTAGGATGTTGGAGTCTGTACTGTAAGCTTTTTCAACGGACGTTCTATAAGGTTTTCCAAGGGACTCCAGATATTGGGACATTTCTGTACGACCACCAAAGCGATCTACAAAGGTCGGATCCAACCAGGGCTTATAAATTCGCAATGCAGGATTAACAAGAATTCCATATCGATAGAAACGCTGAATATCGTTTCCTTTGTGAGTGCTTCCGTCGCCAAAAATGTCTACCCCATCCTCTCGCATGGCGCGAATGATCGCAGTGGTGGTCACTGCCCGACCAATAGGAGTAGTGTTGAAGTACTTACGTCCGGCAGTATGAATATGAAAAGCACCTGTCTTAAGAGCGAGAAGACCCTCTCTGGCCAGGGATTCACGACAGTCCAGCAGTCGTGCACCTTTCGCTCCATACATTGTGGCAATTTTTGGTATATCCTCAACATCGCTTTCATCGGGCTGTGCCAGATGAGCGGTGTATGCATAGACCTCCAGCCCCTCTTCCTTCATCCATGCAACGGCGGTCCGGGTATCCAGACCGCCGGAAAAGGCAATGCCAACTTTTGAGGATTTTTCCGGAAGTGAGTGAAAGATGCGTCCCATGAGCAAACTTCCAGAAAAGGGGTGCGTGTGTAAATTCAAAAGGCCACTTTAACCCGGGCTTTTGCAATCTGTTTGGGTTGCCACCATGACCGTCGGGCAGTATAGAGGTTGAAAGCACCAGGGACCGGATCAGAATCCCAATATAGAATGGGGTTTCACGGACTGGCCTTCTAAAGGAAAAGCGAGCTATGTATTTAGAGGAGATGCCTGTCTATGATTTACGCCCGCGTATGAGCCTGGCCTCCCTTTTAGAGATGCCGGTAGAGAGTTTTGTTCCGGTCCTTTTTATACTGTATCGAAGAGTTCCTCCAACTCTCAAAAGG
>JBNLFC010000003.1:0-30440 GCA_050305335.1 Leptospirales bacterium | reverse complement strand
AAACTCCCGCCCGGATGGCGTAGCGGCAGGGAGTCTACTACGGTTTCGCCATCATCCAGCATAAAAGGCTTTTCTTTCACCAGAGTTACGAACTCAAAGCGAGCACCTAGATCATCGAACGGTACGGGAAAAAAGCGCGGATCAAATTGATATCGCAAGCGGTCTTCCATATCGGGGATGGGTGAGATAACACGAATGGTGACATTCGGGAAATAAACAGGTTTAAAAAAAGGCAATCCCTGGATGTGGTCCCAGTGTGTATGGCTTAAGAAAAGAGTGATCACGGGATTGCCCTGGAGCTGGTCTGTGGCAATCAGTTCATCCCCCAGGCTTCTGATTCCGCTGCCTGCGTCCAGAATAATGGGGAGAGGAATCGAAGGGATGTTCACGGATACACAGGTGGTATTTCCTCCCACATTGTTGCGGAGAGAAGAGGGCAGGCTCTTCAGAAAATCAACAATCTGGCTCTCGTGAGAGAGCCCCGCCTGGAGAGCCCGGGCCAGGATTTCTTGAAGTTTTTGATTGTACTCCTCGTTCCTGAGAGGGGAAGGTAAGGATCCTCGAACGCCCCAGAGTTTAATGATCATGATTGCTGTAGGATTCTCCAAATAATATGAACCCATTTTCGGGATGATTGGATTTGAACCAACGACCCCCACGTCCCGAACGTGGTGCGCTACCCCTGCGCTACATCCCGTAACCCTTAAATCGCACAGGAATTCATAAAATCTTTCGATTTAAGTGCAGTGCAAACACTCTTATTTCCCGCTCTTTGGAGTGTATACAAATTTTCTCCAAATTTTATCTCTTCCTTTTTCCCGGGTATATCATTAAGCGGTTACCGGGAATTGAGTTGAGTAGTCCTGAGCTCCACGGCTTGTGGCATCTTTTGCTCATAATTAAGATTGCCTATGCCTCCCTGGAGAATAACTAAAAAATACAACAATCCAGGAATCGGCGACGAAAGGGGAGTGTTAAAGTCGCGCAAATTTGCGCGGATAAAATTATTTTGCCGTCAATTAAGCAAAGAATAGACCTATCCGCCTATTTTTTTCTTTTCAGAGTCTATATTAGTCGGTTTACTGGACACATCAATGGCACTGATCGTGGAGGTGCCGGGGGAGCGTATGAGAACAAAAGGGGTGATTTCTGTTCTGCTAATTTTGCTGGTGTCCGTGGTCTTCGCATGCTCAGGCGAAAAATCGGTAAAACTGGGAGACCAGGATATCGTAGCTGCACTGACCTATGTGGATGGGGGTGTCTGGATTGAAAGAGGTGGCAATCGCACTGCTGCCAGAGTAGGTGAGCGTCTTGTTGAATCGGACTTTCTGGTGACCGAATCTGGAGCTCTTGCCGACATAGCGATTCGCGGTCTGGGTGTGATGAAAGTAGGATCCGAAGCTCGTGTTCAGGTTTCGCACCTGGCAACAAAAGGCTCCGGTACTCTGGCTGAAATGAAGCTGGAGAAAGGGAACCTTGTCTCTGTAATCAGAAAAGAGAGTCAGGAGAGCGATTATAGTGTTACAACGCCTACCGCGGTTGCGGGTGTTCGTGGAACAGTCTTTCTTACAAGCATTGTAAAAGATGAGAAAGATCAGGATGGAGCACATTTCGCTGTTATGGAGGGGTCCATTCTGGTGCGTTCAGCCAATGGGGATGAAGTAATTCTTACTCCCAATACCGAACTTGCTATTCGGGCTCAAAATAAGCTAACTCGTGAGATGATCAAACCTCTCTCGAGTAAATCACTGCGACAGATCAAAAGACTTTCCGTCTTTCACAAAAACAATGTCAGTGAATTCCATTCATTGATGGATGATGCACGAAACCAGACCGCACAGATTGCCGCACTGGAAGGTGGCGATGGCGCTGAAAAAAGTCTGGAGAAGCGTGAAATGGAGACAGCAAAAGGCGGGGCTGATGAAGCTGTAACCGTTGCAAAAGAGGCAACAGCCGATCAGATCATCAAGAGAGATACCGCCGGTGACCCGGTAAAACTCAAGGCAAGGGATGGTTACCGCAAATAATTTACAAATTGCGGGGGGGGTCTTTAAGGATTTAGTTGCAAAAGTTTTGAAAGTCCTGTATCATCGAAAGATCATGCAGAGCTTTCGAAACTTTAAGTTAATGTTAATATCGCTGATGGCCCTGTTGCTGGCCGGATGTGTTTCCACGGAGCTGGTAAAAGATTACAGAACCATCACCGGCTCTCTCCCTCAGATAAAGACTGCCGAGATCAGCACAGCCTCCGGGGTAAAAAAAGGCCCTGATTACAAAGAGCGTTCTACTGCTACAGATCGTGTGCGACTGGTTCTTGTCCGGGGAGAAGAGAACGACTCTATCCCCCCTTCCGTTCGTGCTCTTACCGAACAACGCCTGCTCTATTTGCTATCTACACTCAAAGTAGAGGTGGCAGAAGCGCCTGAGAGTCTCCAGTCGGACGACGAGTCGTTGAGTGAAGAGAGTATGCAATTCTTGAAAGAAAAGCGAATTGACGCGATTCTCCGAATTACCTTTTCAAAAGAGGAAAACAAAGCCAGACCTGTGCTCCTGGCATCGCTTCTCGATCCATATGATCTCTCTGCAATGGGTAGACTGGATATTCTTCTGGAAGAGGAAGGAGGCCGGTCGGCTTCGGATAGACAGATTGATTTTTACAAAAGTAGCGAAGGATACCATTTCCTCAAGCCTCTTGCTTTTCCGCGGTATTCCATGTCCAACCTCAACCGCGACCGTCTTTCCGCTTTTGTGCACAGGAGCGTAAGTGCTAGAGTAACTATTCTTTCTACAACACCGGAAACACGTATTCGAATGAAAAGCGCTAACGGGGGCAATCGAGTGCTGGGAACCACTCCTGTGGATCTGGTGCTTGATGAGGGTGATTATACCGTGGAGGCTGACCGTCGTGGGGCTGTGAGTCAGGTAAGAACCTTTCGAGTTCGAGCTGGAAAAGATCAGAGCATGATGTTCTCCTGGGGCGATGATCCAGACCAAACAAGCCTTGCCATCCATTCCGCCCCTTCCGGTCTTCGCGTATCCCTGGAAAAGGATATTCTTGGTTACACTCCGGTTTATCGGGCAGATTATCCTGCGGGTATTTATCGCCTGGAGCTTGCCAGAATGGATAAAGATGAGAAGTCAGGTGACGTATTAATGCGTGGAGATCTTGGCATTTCCATGGGGCGACACAACGACCTGGTTTTCTTTTCGCAATACGAAACAGAAGGAAACAGTGATCCGCTTAAAGATGGATACTGGCTGCTTGCAGCCGAAGCTGGAGTGCGTCCTGTAGTGAAATGGGACCAGAGTGGTCTTTTTATGACTGCTGGAAAAACTGAGAGCGATTCACGCTTCGGCATTCTCAGTAGAGAGATCCCATTGCGGGATATGGAAGTTGAGCTGAAAATCCCGGGCAATAAAAAAGATCTGGTCCTTGTGGGGCTGATCACCGAAGCCGATTCCGTCCTTCTGGAGGGCAGCGAAGGTGGGTTTCAGCCCATTATCTTTCGCCGCGGCGTGCTGGATAAATCCAGCAAAGCCTATCGTCCACGGCCCGGAATGGAAAAATTCGATCGGCGTGTAACTATCATCTACACAGCAAGCAAACGGGAACTGAGGGTTAAGCTGGATGGCGATGAGTTGATTCGAACTCGATTGGATGCCGTAGATCTGGGACGAATTGCGATCCTCACTTCTGGTGTCCAGGGATCTGCTCCCATGATCAAGAATATACAGATTACCATGGAATGAAAAAGACCTCCGAAATTATGGGAAGTGCAATATGAAAGGATTTATCCAGAGAATATATCAATACATGCCATTCAACTCGTCTACCCTCAAAGTTGCCGGGGGGGTTATGCTTCTTGTGTTGGCAATGGAGAGTTGCTCCACTCTTTTTCACGGAGGGCCCCCGGTTCAGTTTGTTGATCGAATTACCATTACGGATCCAGTTGCTTATCGCAAAGCGGTCCAGATGGCGGGTCAGGCCAACAGGATCGCGGCCAGTGGCAATTACGGTCGGGCGCTTCAGATGGCCGAGCAATCGCTGAAGATCCATGAGAGCTTC
Source organism: Leptospirales bacterium (assembly GCA_050305335.1). Taxonomy (GTDB): domain Bacteria; phylum Spirochaetota; class Leptospiria; order Leptospirales; family Leptonemataceae; genus JBNLFC01. The sequence goes on along the minus strand of JBNLFC010000003.1, from coordinate 26,374 downwards.
GATGCTTTCTATGTACAGGGTCTCTGTAATTTTCGTTTGAACAAGATCGATGCCGCTCTGGAATCCTTTTTAAAGGCGGAGTCTATTCGGCCCGAGGATCAGCAACTGCTTATGACTATGGCTGTGGTTTATCTGGCAAAAGGCGATGCGGAGATGGCCATGGAACGTTACAGGCACCTCCATGAAACTTATCCCCGGGAGCCGGTCTATGCCTTCAAGGTGGGTACCACCTACAAGTTGCTGGGCGACTATGAAAAGGCATATGAATATCTCAAAAAGGCCGATGTGAAGGGGTACGAGGCTCTGGATCAGGTGTATCTTCAGTTAGGCGACACTTCCCTTGAGCTGAAGGAATACGAAGAGAGTGAAGACTATTTTCGAAAAGCGAAGGAGTTAAATCCGAAGCTGGATGTGGAGTCGCTGGGGGGGATCAATTCCAGAGTTGCAAAACTCCTGGAAGAGGGCAACGATCTGATCAAAGATGAAAAGTATAATGAAGCTCTAGAAAAGTTCAACGAAGCGATGAAAGTTTCGCCTTCTTCCGCTGGCCCCAGGCTTCTCGCCGGGACAGTCTATATGATCATTGGTAAATATCCCGATGCAATCGTTCAGTTTAAGAAAGCCGTAGAACTCAATCCGCGAAACCCTCAGGGCTACTCTCTGCTCGGATCTGCATATTATAAAAAGAAGGACTATGTCTCAGCTTTGAAGGTGTTTCGCGCCGGATTGCAACTTTCACCGGAGGATTACGAGCTCTGCAATAAGCAGGGGCTGGTCTATCGTGATTCTGGAGAGCTGCGCTCTGCTATTGATTCTTTTCATCGATCGGTAAAAATAAAACCGGATTACATCGCAGGTCGTTTAAATCTTGCGTACGCCTACATAGACGATCGCAGGTATGTGGATGCTGCGAGAAACTTTCAGCAGGTTCTGGAAAAGGAGTCTGGCAATGAGGAGGCGGAAAAAGGGCTGAAGTTGATCAAGATTTATAACATACTGGATAAAGGGGATCGATTCCTGCAGGCCGGAAGAGCTCCTGAGGCAATCAAACTCTACAACTCGGCACTGTCCGTAGAAAGTGATATCCCATTGATTCATTCTGCCATAGGGCGGGGATACTTTGCTTCAAAGAATTATAAAAAGGCGGAAGCCAGCTTTTTGAAAGCCCTTGAGCTCGATAAGGAAAACATCCCTGCCATGCAGGGGTTGATTCGGGTATATTCCACAATGGGCCAGAAAGCAAAACAGAGAGGAATGCTATCCCGACTTCAAAATCTCACCAGGAACAATGTCATAGCAGCCATTACCGTGGGTCGCCTACTGGAAGATGATGGGAAGCTGAACGAAGCCCTGGAATATTACGGCCGGATGGCCAGAAGTTATAAGGGGAACGAGGCGATTCGAGGTCGCCTGGGATATGTTTACTACAAGCTGGGGATGAAAGAAAACGATAGTCGAGATTATGGCAAAGCGCTCGGTTATTTTACAAAAGCAAAACAATACAACTCCTCCATCCCTATGATTGATGAGACTCTTCGTATTGTGCAGGAAAACCGTCGCTTCAGTTCACTCATTCCCGAACTGGAAAAAGGTGACGCCTTAATGCGAAAGAAAGATTATTCTGCTGCCCTGCAGGTATTTGAAAATATAAACACCAGAATGAAGCGCCCTTCTATTCTGGTGAAAATGGCGGAATGCAATATTGCAATGGGACAGGAGGAGAAGGGCATCAGCATGCTGGAAAACGCTCACGTTAGCTCCCCACAGGATGTGGAGATCGGGGAAGCCATCAGCAACTACATGTTGAAAAAGGGAGAAACAGATCGGGCGCGCAAAGGTTTCGAAGAGATTATCGCGAGAAAAGAGAACGCCTATTATTCTCACTACAAGCTGGGTGTAATCTACATGCGTGAAAATAGCTATGATAAAGCCATTGAGGCTTTCACAAGAGCCCTGATTTATCGTCCTGATTTCACCGTTGCCAACGTGGCCAGAGGTGTGGCATTCTATGAGAGTGGCAAAAAAGAGCTGGCCCGTCAGGAGTTTGAAGAAGCGTTGCGTAAGCAAGACCGCACCCCTCTACCGGAATACAATATCGGGATACTTCTTTATAACGATAAAATGGAGGACAAAGCTGAAGAGGTATTCCAATCGTTGCTGGAAGCCCACCCTGACTTTAGTGATGCAAGATATCAACTATCCTATATTTATTATAATAATGGAGAGCTGGGTAAGGCCGAGCAGGAGATAGAGAAAGCCATTGAGAGCGAAGGGCAGGACATATACTACTACGCTCGTACTCAAATTTATGAAAAGGAGTATGAAAAGCAGCCGATCCCGGCCAATGCCGCAAAGCTGAAGGATGCCTATACCGAAATGTTAACAAGATTCCCCGATTCTCGATATGCGAAAGAGAGCAGGGAAAAACTCCAGAAAACAAACCCGGACATGCGTATTTTACAGCCTTATCCCATACCCGAAGGACTATCCAGTCGTCCTCTTATGGCCGGCGGCGATTTGATTTATGTGAATAAAAATACGATCCGGGCCATTGACTCGTCCGCCAAAAAAATTCGCTGGCAGACTGACCTGGGCAAACCGGTGAAGGATCTGGTAGCGGACCAGGCTCTCTACGTGCTTGTGCCCGGGAAGGTGCTGGTTATGGATACGCTGGATGGTGTGGTAATCAATGAGATCCAGGTTGACCGGACCACGGACCATCTTATAGGCAGTTTTAACAGGATAGGCGCTATATCCTTGAAGGGTGGTGCAGAAGAGTTGACCCTGTATGACGCCATGGGCAAAAAGATTGCTTCGCGAAAAGCAGACCGGGCTCATAAATTTGTCTCGGCAGGTCCGTTTTTTTACATTGTGCCCAGAAGTTCTGTAAATTATAAAATACAAAAACTGAACGGTGAATTACAGGATGAGAGGATGCCTGCGCCGGTTGAGAATGTCGACGATAATCTTGAGTATCTGGCCCAGGGGGACATGCTTTATATTGTAACTCCCGGTAGAGCTTTGACCGGTATTGATACTGATGAAATGCAAGCCGTTTTTACCACGCCGCTGGAGGGCAATCTTGACAGGGTTCTGCTGTGGAACGAGGGAGATGATCATGGCCTTCTGGTCAGCGATGGTCAACGGGTCATTGTGCTGGATCGCCTGGGGAAGAAGGTAACAGACGTACCGCTTGCGAAACCTGCGTTTACTCCTGAGTCGGTATACAGAATGAGGGAAAACCAGATCATCTATATCGATCAAGAAAATACAACACGTATGGTAGACGCAACAGGCAACGAAGTCTGGAGTGTAAAAATTCCTTCGACCCCTGCCCTGGAGGGAGAGGGCGAAGGACAGCAATCAGCCTATACTCTCTATTACTAGATGTCATCGATGGTGCACCGGTTCCCACTGACCTTTATGTCCCAGAATCATTTTGTGGTTGGGGCTACCAGGAGGCACAGTGGGATAGACCATTGCCGATGCCGGGACCGGGATATGAAGCAATAGAGGCCCCTTGATCCTCTCCTGGCGGCCAAAGTAATCCTCCATAGCGGATCGATCATTCGCTTCATGCAGACTCTGAATTCCAAAACCCGAAGCGATCTGAGCATAGTTTGCTTTTTTTATGAAGGAGCTCTGGCTTTCTCGACCTGAATAAAAAAGGCGTTGCTGCTGTGCTACCATACCCAGACCACCATTGTCAAAAACCACAATCGTAACGTCCAGATTCAGATCCGCCAGGGTAGCCAGCTCCTGGATATTCATGAGAATGCTGCCATCACCCGAAAAGAGCACAACCGGTCGATGTGCTTCCGCAATGGCTGCTCCAATGGCAGAAGGAAGTCCAAACCCCATAGTCCCCAGTCCACCTGAGGAGAGCAGTGAACCTGGCAGCGAAAAGGGGTAGTGGCGGGCCACCCACATCTGATGTTGCCCCACATCGGTTGCAATGATGGCTTCCGGTCCTACTCTTTTTGCAATTTTGTGGATCCACTCCTCAACCACCTCTTCACCAGTTGACTCTATGGCAAGTGAGTGAAGCCTGAGTTCATGGATACGATTGCGCCAGGATGCGAAGGGATCCTTTTCGGGAAACTCTTGTTTTGCAAGGGTTTTGAAAAGATGTACTGCATCTCCCTGAATGGCGAGATCCGGTACTATGATCTTACCAAGCTCCGCTCGATCAGTATCTATATGAATGAGATGGGCTCTTTTTCCAAAATGCCCGGCATGGCCCGTTAAGCGGTCGTCTAGCCTGGCTCCAGCAGCGATGATTAAATCGGCCTCTTCCAGAAGCAGATTTGCCGATTTTTCACCATGCATGCCGGCCATACCGGCATAAGAGGGATGTCCCACAGGAATTACTCCCATTCCGCGGAAGGTGGTGATGACCGGTATACCGCTTTTTTCCAGAAAATCGAAAAGAGCCCGGGCTCCTCGGGGGTCGTTGATTCCCCCCCCTGCGATGACCAGAGGGCGGCTCGATTTGTTTAATAAACGTACAAATTCGGTTATCTGTTGTTCATCGCAAGTGGGTGGCGCTTCGGCGGCTCCCGGCTCTGGCCATGATTCGAACTCCACCAATTCGGTCTGTACATCTTTAGGAACGTCGATGAGAACCGGACCCTTTCTATGGGAAGCTGCTATGCGAAAAGCCAACGGTATGACTTCGAGAAGCTCTGTACCGGAACGGACAAGGAAGTTGTGTCGTGTAATGGGCAAAGTAATTCCGCTGGTATCTACCTCTTGAAATGCATCGGTGCCTATGAGAGGAGACGATACCTGTCCGGTAATGGCTACCATGGGGATGGAGTCCATCATTGCATCAGCCAGAGCGGTGACAAGGTTCGTAGCTCCAGGGCCGGAGGTGGCAAAGGTTACTCCGGTTTTGCCCGAGACTCTGGAGTAGCCTCCTGCAATGAAACCGCCCCCCTGTTCATGGCGACAAAGTATATGTTGTATGGTGGATTCGGAAAGCCTGTGGTATAGAGGTAAATTGGCGCCTCCCGGGATGCCACTGATCATGGAGACGCCCTGTCGCTCCAGAAGTTGAATAATAATGCTCGCTCCTGTTTCTTTCATGTGCAATTTCTCCTTTCAGTGACTTTCAAAATAAAAAAAAAGCCCCTCCCGGCAGGCGCCGGAAGGGGCTTTTTTCAAACAGTTATCAATATTGAAAAGAGCCTACGGCGCCGATCTTCGGCAAAACACCACCATCCGGACCACCACACTCAGGAGGTCAGAATCAGTCAGTGTCTGTAGGCTCATTCTATACATGATGCTGTTAAGAAGGTTCTTATGGCACACAGGCTGAGAACTCAGGATTTGCCTATTCTTTTTTTACAAAATCTGAAGTTTTTTGCCCGACTCGTGGTTTTAAAATATAAAGATTTGAACCAGGATACATGACTTTTTCGGTTTCCAGATAATCTTTGAATAGCGGAGCGCTTTCTTCAGGAATCTTTCGATAGTTGGTGGCAATGCTATAGTTTAATTCCAGTGCTGATTTGAAAAGAAGAGTTCTTTCCCTATCTTTTTCTGACAGATCCTCTGCCAGACGTGCGTTCACCTTTCCTAACATTAGCTCCAGAGTCGGTTGATCGAAATAAGTAAGGTTTGTTGCGATAATAGATTTGTAATCTTGATTATTGATTTTGTGCTGCATTTCATGAACGAAGGGGGTCAATTTTCGATCGGAATAGATGATGTCAAGGGCGTACATGTAAGTGAAGTTATCTTTTCGATTGCAATAGTACTGTGGAAGATAGGATAGATTAAAGAAGAGGGATGGGTCTGGTAGAGAACAAAGATTGTGAACATGCCTGGTAAGCATCGCCTTTCTGTCAAGATCATTATGAATTCGTTTTAACGGGTTGAAGTAACCGATAAAAAAAATCTGAACGAGGACGATCGCCAGAAGGAGAAAAGGCAAACTTTTCCCACCGGGATAACTATTATTTCCGGTTCCAGTCTGGCGGATATTCTGTGACAGATGAATGGCAACATAGATACCCATCATCACTCCAGTATACAGGAAGGAGTTATCCACCGCGCCTGCTTTCATTCGTCCAACCAGGCTGATGAAAAATGTTACGATTAGATACGCAACAATAACAATCTCATGCTTGATGGAAGTGTCTTTCCATGGCAGAGATACTTTTCTGAGATATATTATTTTTCTCCAGTTTGAATAGAGAAATTCAATAAGGTACACGGCTGTTACAAGCATCAACGGCCCAATTACGGCGATCATTTTCCCTGAAGCACCCTTCTCGCTGAGCGGGTGATGCATGGGGAGTAATACAGTATAATAGATAAAGTGGTTTCCACTCTGCATTTCAAACAGCAATGCTAAAGTCGACATCACTATAGCTACGCCCACAGAGTAGATAAGTGCGCTGGAGAAGCTAATAAACAGAAAAATGAGAATGGCATTACTCAGAACAATGAGCAATCCGGTTTGCTTGATAAAAAAGAGCGATGAAGAGGCCAGAATCAGAAGCAGGAGGTGAATTCTGTTGTTCCGGTCAAAAAGTTTAGTAAGTAAATAAAGATTGGTAAGAATCATTATGATAAATAATGAATCCACCTTTGCCAGATCCATCCAGTATCCTGTGGGTGCATAGAGTGAAAGTATCAGGGCTGTCCCGGCTATCGTGATTCCCCACGACTCTGAGCGTGCACACCTGATCCGGGCAAGAAAAAACAGCAGAAGAGGAATGAATGCGAGCGAGATGAGAGAAACGAGCCGTACGGAAAAAAAGCTGAGACCGAATATCCTTGCCAGGATTGCGGAAAGATAGAAAAATCCAGGACCGTAAATTCCAGGAACATATTCAGGAGATGAATCGGAATAGAGAGGTAGTCCACGTAAAACTCTATTCACTCCTTGAAGTGTTGCATCTTCGGCAGGGCCATTGTTCCATTCTACAGTAGAATGATAGAAAATTGTACCTGATATAGTGACTATAGAAAGAGTTAGAAGAAAAAAAAGAATTCCTGTTGAAAAAGATCTTATTCGGTTGGCCAGAACTCTTTCCATGCTCTGTTCAAAAGAATGCATCGGGTGTTGTCAGTCAATGAAGTTTTAAGGCAGATTTTCGATCATTCCCCGGGTGTCCCGGTAGTTGGTGGTTTTCCATCGAAGCGATCCATCACTATTAAGGATCGCAAAAAAAGGAAGGCCAATTTTTAATTCAGGAAACCGTGGATCGTTTAGAAATGTATCGAAAACCGGATCAGTGTCTTTTATCTTTAGAATCACAGCACCACTCAAGGATTTCTGTAGATCCGTATCGGAAGCAAGGATCCTGTAGAAATCTTTACAATTCGTACACCAGTCGGCGTAGAAGTCCAGAAAGAGAGGCTTTTTATCCAGATGGGCTCTGGTAAAGGCAAAAGACCCGTCTCGATAAAAGGGAAGGGAAGCGATGATTTCCCTGTCCACCTGCCCGGACCTACGTTTCATCTCCTCAGAGGAGAGAAGTTTGTATACTGGTAATCCATTGTTTGAGGATGCTTCTTTTTTTGGTGGTATTGCGCTACCGGAGGCGTTGCGAAGACCGGGATTGATGCCGGATATTACTGCTGCAATTCCCAGAGCCAGGGCAAAAAGGGAAAAGAGAAATCTGGTAAATGCTACACGGTCTTCTCGTGATGCCGGTTTCAATCCCAGAAAGGCTGCAAGTCCGATAAGAGCAAGTCCCAGAAATAAAACCAATATATCAAGCTCCTGATACCCCATTGCGGTGAACCCCTTATAGATTTGATAAATGGCAGCCGCGAAAATGAGCACGGCAAACGTTACTTTAACCCGGTTCATCCAGGCACCGGACCTGGGCAGGCGAGCTCCCAGCACGCCCGACAAAAAGAAAGGAATACCCAGGCCCGCTCCAAAGGCAGCGGAGAGAAAGCCTCCGTAAAGTATATAAACAATTTTGAATCCGCCTGACGACGCACCCTGAGCAATGAAGAGTAGCATGGTGACCAGGGCAGGGGCAACGCAAGCCGATGCCACAAATCCCGCTCCAAATCCCATGAGTATAGTGAAGAGGAAGTTCTTACGAGACCTGGTACGCTCTACCAGTCCCATTCCCCCGGAAAAGTTGAGAGGGTACCAGTCCAGAATGGAAAAGGTTAAAAAAAGAAACAGAAAGCCGGTCAATGAAATTACGACACCATTCTGCATGAGTCGGTTGAATGCCCCGCCTCCAACAGCAGCTATGATCCCCAGAAGGGTGTACGCAATGACTGTACCGAACCAGTAGAAAAACGGATGGATCCACAAGGGCGTACCCGGAGTACTGCGTTTTTGAAGATAGCCGACCGTAACAGGGATCAGGGGGTATACGCACGGAAACAGGCTGCTCAAAAGCCCGGCCAGCAGATAAACCCCCATCGCCTGCACAGGGTGATGCAGTGTTGCCGAAACCAGGGCATCTATGGTTACACTGAGGGATTCCAGCATATGCGTTGACTAGCGGATCAGCACGTTAGCATTGGTTGGTCTGTAGCAGATTCCCTTTGCCTCGTTACAGATCTGGTAACGGATTCGCAGAGCCTCTCCTTTAAGACTTCGGTCAGCAGGTAGCTGGAAAGTGTAAACTCCCTCATTTCTCAGAACCTGCGCCTTGAATTCTTCGTCCCTCTCTCCGGCAGGTACGGAAAGTTTGCGGGGAGGCGTGGAGAGCAGCTTTTTTGCAAGCAGGTCATCCCAGAAAAACTCCACAGGAATCAGATTATTTTCATCACCTCGATTCAGATAGGCATGGTGTCCTGCGGGAATCTGTATCCGAACCTCCAGGACGTTTTTATCAGCCATTGTGGCTGATATGGTTGCCTGTGGCACCAGAGGTTCTGCCTGTTTTTTCCCGTTGCAACTCAAAGGCAAAAAGAGAAAAGCAGAGGTAAGGATAGATATTACAAGCGTATGCGGTTTGCGATCCATACAGCCATAGGAACAGGCAAAAGAGTGGACGTCACAAAAAAAAAGGTGTGATCAGGAAAAATCGTAATTCTTGATCCACCGTTTCCAGGTGTGTTCGGTCTTCACAGCCAGAGATCGAATAGGACACTGGTGCCTCAGAAGCCTCCCCCCACAGGTTCAATTCGGCAATAATGTCCCCTCGGTGAAACATTTCGTCAAACAATCCGTAAAGCCATCATCCGTGAAAGGATTGAGGTTTCCGTAATCCGTACCATTGCACTTTGATCCATCGATCTGGCGTTGCCAGTAATCTTTTGAGCAATCCAGGTTGCATAGCTTTGCTCCTGTGGAGTAGGTTACATTGGCATTGCTAGAACTCCGCGGAACCGGATAGTTGTCCGATGCCAGTAGTGCTGTGCAGAGTGCATCCGAGGTGTTTGTCGATACAGTGATGCCATAAATGCCGCTCATGATCCCTACGTAGGTAGCGGGGCCCACGGGGTTACCATAGGCAGTAGTAGAACACTGAAAGGCTACGTCCTGGCTGGCGACGCACCTTGTCTGCAGATTGTCATCTTTGTGCACGTAGAGCAGGTAGAGGAGCTGAGTCTGTTCACGCTCCTTTTGAGAGTCTTTACGATTGTCGCATCCTGCCCACAGGGGGAGGAGAAGAGCCAGAAAAACTAATGTCATCTTTTTCATCAGAACTTCACCTCCATGCCGATGTTCACCATGGGAATCTTCATATGTCTCCCTTTGCCCAGGGGGATCCAGAGCACTCCCAGGTCATACTGGGGCTGGGGATTGCCCGATGAGTAGGGCATGGAGGAGACCCAGTAAATTCCTGTCTGGTTGTCTCGCATGTAGACATTGATCATCTCTATGAAGAAGTTGCCGTAACCCCAGCTATAATTAAAGTAACGATCTATGCGAAAGTCCAGGCGATGAAATTTGTCGAAACGTTCGGAATAGAGAAAAGGAGAGTAGGTGGGATCAAAGATCACTCGACCATTGTTCACCTGCCGGCCTCCATCGTCGCCGATGATAGGAGTGTATGGCTCCCCTGTGCGGTAGTTCCAGCGTATTCCCAGTTGCCAGTCACGATTGATCCGATAACCCAGGACCAGATTGACTACTACAGTTCTGTCGTATGAAGCATAGTGATCTTTTGTGTTATCGTACAGGGCCAGGAGAACTCTTCGTTCGTCGGCGCTGATGACCATGTTTTTCTCATCATCTGTAACGATGTGTTGATGATCGTTGACGACTGTACGAGACCAGGTGTAAGAAAGCCAGCCATACAGACCATGCTTCCCTTCGGGAAGAGTGCGCTTGATATAGAATTCATATCCTTTAGAAAAGCCAGTTCCATCATTGGAGTAGCCCATGGGCGCATTGTATTTAATAGGATCTTGAATATCCTGCAGATATTGATCCCACTGGGCCCGGGTATGAACATCTTCCAGGCGGCGGAATGTTTTCAGTCTCCAGGGTGTTGTTTCGTAGATATCCGCCACTACCGTGTTTTTAAAGTAGTGCCTGTAACCTTCTATCTTGACTGTCCAGTTCTCGAAGAGTCTCTGCTCTATCCCCATCCCATAATGGTCCGACTGCTCCATGACCAGGTAAGGATTGCCGGAAGAGGAAGAGAACTGGCGGGGGTCAGGTGTTCTATGGTAACGGCCAGCTCCTCCTATGATGGTGGTTCCCAGGGAGTCCAGACCGTAAGAAATAGTTCCTTTGGGATCCAGCACCTTCTGGTGGGCTGGCTGGAAGTAGTCGTATCTGGCGCCAGGTTTGAACTCAAAACCGGCTCCGCGAAGCGTTAACATAGCATAGCCTGTCCCATATACAGAATGGACTCGATCCCGTATGGGGATTATTTCATAGTCGGGATTCACCGAGTCATATGGGTCCGGGTTGGGATCCTGGGGATCCAGTTGATGGATGGTTTCTCCTACCGTTCTGTACTGGAAATAACGCATTTCAAATCCGCCATTCAGAACGATATTATCATCGTAAATTCCCCAGGCGAATTCATCTTTTACGGCCGCATATCCGTTGTGGTAGCGTTGTTGCCCTTCATAGATTCCGATTTTTCCATTAAAATATTGAATATTGTCGTGATTGATCAGATCAAGACGATTCTGAACATTCCCGGTCGGTTGCCAGACATAACGTATAGCCTCCGTATGAAAAGCGACATCCTGAGCAAAGGAAGCACCTATTACAATGGGGTCCGGCTCGCTGGTAGGATCCCAGGCCGGCTTATCGGATATTCGAATAGCTACAGAGTCTTTTGCTCCCAGAAAATAAAAATAGATGCTGTGCTCCGGCGAGAAACGGTAGAAAAATTTAAACTGTCCATCAAAGTAGTGAGGAGGTTTCACTCCATCTGGCATATATGCCCGAAACAACTGATGAAAGTAGGAAACTTTAGCCGCGCCGACCCAGTAGCCGACATTCTCATTGTTTGAATTTTTTATGGGTGCTTGAAAAAGCGCGTTGGATGCAAAAAGTGAAAAGGATGTATGACCACCAAATTTTTCCACTTTATCGTTTGTCTCGATGGAAACCACACCGCCCGTTGCATTGGAAAACTGAGCCGGATACGCCCCTGTATAAATGTCGATGGTTTTAATAAGATCGTTATGAACCACCTGATTCAATCCCCACATATGGAAAGGATACCCGATAGGCAGGTTATCCACAACATACGTATTGGAGTTGGCACTGGCACCACGAATCACTATATCCCCTGTGCCGAAGGCGGCGGGCATGACCCCTGGCAGGGTTTCCAGGCCCTTCATAGCCTCACCAAACTGGCCTGGAATACGTTTAATCTCGTCCAGTCTGACCTGGTATCGTGAGAGTTTCGTTTTCTCTTTATTTCCCAGCACGTTGATGCCCTGACCCGGACCGGCAACGGTGGAAGTCTGAGCGCCTTTCGGTGGCGAAGTAAAAACGGTTACCAGTTGATGGGGGACAGTAACCTGAATGCGTGGCTGCACCAGATTTCCGCCAGGGACAATAGCGCGAAATGTGTAAAAACCGGGAGTGGGGACCGACGCGTCTACCGTACCATCGCTACCGGTATAATAGCGGGTTTTCGTTTCGAGAATGATCACCTGAACATCGGTAAGACCTGTGCCTGAATCAGGATCAAAAACTCGAATTTTGAAATCCAGAGCGAGAAGCGGGGCCGGTAGAAAAAGGATCAGAAAAACAAATCCTGTGAACCATCTTTTTCTGGGACTATTTTGAGGCATGATGAATTCCTTTTTTGCTATGATCGGTTTTCTCTATGATGTTTTACTCTTTCGGGCCTATACCCGGAAGGTCCCCGTAGAGTTCCAGACAGAAGATGGGATAATCGTTGAAAGGGCACTCCTGTCGAATGATTGTGATAGAACACAGATCTACCTCATATTTGGTGGGTATGCCGGGGAGAATTAAAAAATAAGGCGGTCTCTGCCCGCATTGCTTTGCTTTGTATTCAATAGTGGCGTATAACTCATTGTAAGCATCATCCTGCTGAAAGGAGTCATCCTCCATGCAACCTGAGAAAAAGAAAAGTGTCAGTGCCGCAATGAGCAGTATAGCTGTAGACTGGATGGCTTTTCCCATAAGGCGTCGGATGCTCATTTTTTTCCTCCGTTTTTCCCTTGTTGCTGTACGAATTTAATAACGTCGCCTCGAACCTTGAAAACTACGGCTCTCCCCAGAATGGAATAGTAGTTGATTTCATGCCAGGCACGTATATTGATCATAGTGTCTCCCTCGAGTTTTTGAACAGCCATAGCAATAGCATACTCGGCGTTCAAAGGGTCTGTTGCGGGAATAAAGTTAAAGAGCATGAATGTGGAGCTCTCACCCTCTACGGAACAGGATCCATCGTACTCTTCCGGATTTACGTAACGCACGTCCGGAGCTTTGTTTTCCTCCATCTCTGAAGGTTCATCGGGCGTAAAAATGGCGACCAGCATGGATACTCTGGCTTTTTTTGTCTGCGGACAGACGATCTGATAGGGTGCCCCATGGGTGGCTGTAGCCGTTGGAGTGATAAAAATATCATCAATCCGACCACCTTTGCTGAATCCGCCGCTGCCTGTTACACACGCCGAGAGAAGAGCGATAAAGACCACACCGACCACCATATGCCGGGCAAGTTTGATCACTTTTTCTCTCATCGACGACCACCGGTTTCAGCTTTCACTTTTACTACATCTGCTTTGAGATGAAATGTATGGAGCGTAATGAATAGAATCACAGTGGTGTCTGTATAGTATCGAAGATTGACCAGCGCGTTTCCCCCTTCATACTTTCCAAGCACCTCCTTCACAGCCTCATCCACCGGTGGAGCATTTAGCGGAACTCCGATGATGCCAATGTCAAAGGCTATCCAGTGTTTGGTTGCTTCCGCAGGGCCGAGAACATCGTAGGGTTTGTTTTCCAGAGGAATGTTGGAAACAGCAAGTCCGGCTGATGCTGTTGTGCATTGACTCAGGGTAATGAACGTGAATACAGTGAGGGATAAGATTACAATTATGCGGGCGAACTTCATTTTTTTCTCCATGGGACCTTTGAGCTTCTGAGTGTTTTCAGGAACTCCATTGGTTGACTTTCTGTGACCCTGATTTTTGAGAACAGGTTCGATAAAATTGCTGTTGAGAGACGCAGGCACTCTTTGTACAAAACATTACAAATGTTGTGACATCTTTAAGGCATACGCAACACAGCTTTATCGAGACTGGCTGGCGAATCAATATGGGGTCAATTTTTTTTTCAAAGTGCATTCCTTGCAGTTTTATCGATCTGCGTTTGGACCATCTTTCTACAATGATTATAACATATGCAGGACAGCAGAAATGCACTTCAGGAGCCATCGTTACTCTGTACCGAATGAATGGTATGCAGCAAGGTGAAAGTTCCGTTTTTGGAGCCGATTCCGGGCCGGGGTCAGAATCTCTGTGCCGATTTATATATTCAAAAAAAAGAGCTCCGGTCTCAACTCTCGGATGCTGGCAAAAGAACTGGAAGTAAAAATCAGGTGGTCCAGGAGTGGAATGCCCAGGGTCTCGCCCGCTTCGACCAGGCGACGTGTAACCAGCAGATCCTCCTCGCTGGGGTCCACATTCCCCGATGGGTGATTGTGTGCAACAATGAGGGAACAGGCACGGTCAGTGATCACATCGGCAAAGACTTCCCTTGGATGCACCTGGGTTCGATTCACCAGTCCAATGGAAACAATTCGACATCCTATGGGCGATCCTGCACCATTCAGGGAGACTGCAAGAAAGGTCTCCTGCTTTCGATCGGCATAGTGGGCCACCATGCGATGCAGGTCTTCGGGACCGGAGATAGTAATGCCCGAGAATCCGTTGCTTCTCTGTCCCAGTTCCAGAGCAGCCGCAATTCTCGCTGCCTGAGCCGGCCCCAGGCCCGGTATGCTTTTCAACTGTTCCAGCAAAGGGACCTTGTTGTTGGAACGATCCAGAAGATCCAGGGTTTGCCTGGAGAGCGAAAAAATGCCATTGGAAGAGATGCCCCGACCCAGAATTACGGCAATCAATTCAAGATCGGAAAGGGATGCCGCACCCTGGCGAAGGAGCTTTTCCCTGGGAAGATTCTCCCTGTCTGAATCTTTGTTTTCTTTAATGGTGGCCAGGGCAAGAGTGCCCCTGGTTTGATTTAGATAGTGCGTTGATGTGATCATGCACCGAAGAGGTCTTTGAATCTTTATTTCTATCCGCTTTTTTCCGGTGTGGCCCTCTCCAGCAGGCTTTTTTTCGCAACAGGCAGAAGTTTCTTCATACGTATTAAGTTTCCCGTCTGGTTCCAGGTAACCTCATCCATAAATGTAAGGATATAGAGGAGACCGCGACCGGAACTGACTACAAGTGATCCCGGATCGGCATAGTCTGGCAGGGTGGAGGGATCGAATCCATTGCCCTGGTCTTCCACCTCGAAGATCAATTCCGTGGGAGAGAAGCTGTAACGGATCTGCACAGAGCGATCTTTATAGATAGGATCGTTTTCCCTCTCCTTGCGCAACAATTCAAATTTCTCCCAGGACTCTTCTTTCAGTGGGGATGGGATCTCCAGGTTCCCATGTAAAATTGCATTGGAAAGGGCTTCCTGCAGGCAGAGGCTGATGTTAAACTGGTTGATTCCATGGGTTTTGCAAACAGGATCCACCTGGCGCTGGGTGAAAGCAATCACGCTCTCCACATACATCAACTGAGAGGGGATCTCGATTTCGATCTGCCCGCTGATGAAAGGAAGAATCTCCTGCACTTTGCGACTGGCCCTGCGAATGGATGCTAGCTTGGAAAGGCAGGAGTAGAGCTGGTCCAGACGAATTGGTTTTGTCAGATAATCGAATGCTCCGAGGCGTAAAGCCTCAATGGACTGGGTCATATCATCGTAGCCAGACATAATGACCACCGGCGTGTCGAAATCATTTTTCCTGATCCGATTGAGAAGCTCAATACCGCTCATGACGGGCATTTTTATGTCGGTGATGATTACGTCAAAAGTATCGGGAGAATTGAGAAAGACCTCCAGACCCTGGAGCCCATCCGCCGCTGTGGATACAGAAAAGCCCCGCTTACTCAGGCGCGAACTGAGTTTTTCCACAAATGCAGTTTCATCGTCAATCAGCAGAATTTTCATGCTGGACACACCATCTATTCTCCACCCCAATTACTCAATGGATATTTTTTCTTGATCAAGTGTACAGGTTGTCAAATATTAGACGAAGGGAAGTGAAAACACTTTTTCCCACTATGCCAGCCACTTTTTTGAATTTGTGCTTCGCAGAGGAGGTTTGCACTGGAAGCAAATCTGGAAAAACGAGCGTTGATGGGCCTTCTGGATGCACTTCAAGCAGATGAGCTTTTAAGCTATATTGAACGTAAGGGAAACGAGGAGAAAATCTTCGATGTGGACTGCGGGGAAATCCGGGAGTATCTGGCTGAAGGAGTGATGCAGCTGGAGGCGGGTCTTTTGAAATCCCATGGGGAGAGCAATTTTAAAAGGCTCCGACTTTTCGGAATAGACGAGAAGGGAGCACGCATGTTTTCGCTTTTTGGCTTTGTCGTAGATGGGGGAGAAATTCTGCTTACGCCATATACCCAACACAATGCCAGTAAAGAGAGCCATGCTTCGGCCACTGTGTGCCCTCGTTGTTTGACTGCTCTTGATCTGGAGTCACAGGGTCTATACCGTTGTCCGAAGTGTGACGCACGCATCTCTTACGATGGGAAAGGGCGCATCACTGCTCATGAGACCTTCTGATTATGCCTGGTTCCGACGTCAGCTACCCATTGCTTCGATAATTGTGCTGGTGGCGGCTCTCTTTGCCGGAGGAGCAACCAGAAGGGTGGCACGGTTTGAATACAATGTCACATCCCTGATCGCTTTTGGCTGCTTGCGTAAGCCCATCTGCTTTGCCGATGCCAACAAAAGCGTGATGCCGGTGCATCCTTACGCTTTCTTATCGGGAGGATACGACGGCCAGTTCTATTATTATATCGCCGCCTCTCTTTACTCAGATCAAAGCGTAAAAGTGGATTCCATTCCCTTTCGCTATGCACGAATCGGGTATCCTCTCGTAACCGGATGGGTTTATCCTTTTCTGGGCTCCGGGGGGCTTGTCTGGAGTATGATTCTAATACCCTTTTTGTTTCATCTCTTCACGGTGGCCTCTCTTTTTAAAAAGACAAAACTTTATTTCCCTTCATTGCTATACGGAGTTAACCCGATTTCGCTGGAGAGTTTTTTGCTGACAGTGTCCGATGGCGTGGCACTGGATCTGGCCGTTCTCGCGCTTTTAAGTAGTATTGCTTCCAATGACAATGCTATTCAAGAATCTCCAGATTCCAGCAAGCGCCGGTTTTTCCACACATACTTGCCGGCAGGACTGTCCTGCCTGCTCCTCAGTTACTCTCTTTTGACAAAAGAGACCATGCTGGCTTTCCCGCTGGCAATGATCGCTTCTTTTGCAGTAAGGGTAGCAGGTTTCTATCTTTTGCGGAGGACTGGACAGTGGAATGCTATCAGGTCCAATTACATACCTGCCGTAATTGCTTTTTTCTCGTTGATTCCCCTGATTCTCTGGTGGCATATTGTCGGATTTTCACCTCTCAATGCATCCCGGCGTGGATCGATTCCTTTTAGTGGATTGATGGAAACGATCCAGCAGGATGGGTTACATTTTTCTGCCAGTTCGCTCTTGATGGTTCTAATTGGGGCCTTCTCTTTGATCCTTCTACGGCACATCATTCGAGCTTATATGAAAGCGCGAAAAGGTGAGGGAGGAGTGAGCCGGGATTTCAAGCAACAACCGAATGACATCTATTTCTGGACTCTTCTGATCGATCTATGCCTGGTCTCCTTTGCATCGGCTAGAGAATACTGGGCCAACTTTGCCAACATGGTAAGGCTTTTCACACCCGGAATCTTTCCTGCCATTTATCTTGTTGCGAAGGAAAAAGGAGTCAGCAGCTTCCCTCAGTTTTTTTTTGGAAGTTATCTGATGCTATTCACTCTGCTTCTTCTGTTGAAGGGTGGCTGAGCGTTCCAGAGGAGCTCTCTCTTCGCTTTGAAGTGGCAGAGCCATTTCCGGATAACCCATGATATAAACCGGGCGATACTCCGGCAGGATGGAGGCAATGACCGAATCCACAGCCTGACGGGATCTGAGAGTAGCAGCCTCTTCCAGCATAGCAATACGGTCGTTCAACATGGCCAGGCTCATCTGCACTGAAGAGCTGGCGATGTGAATTTTAGGATGATGGGTCTTCTCCACTCCCTCTTCTGCCAGAAGCAACTCTTCAAAAAGCTTCTCTCCAGGGCGCAGGCCTATGTAGCGAATTTCAATATCTCTATGGGGTTCAGAGCCAGCCAGACGAATCATGTCTTCAGCCAGATCCCGAATTTTAACAGGCTCCCCCATATCCAGCAGATAGATCTCTCCACCCTGACCCATACTACCTGCCTGAATCACCAGCCCTGCTGCCTCTTCCATGGTCATGAAATAACGAATGATATCGGGATGAGTAACCGTCACAGGCCCTCCCTGAGCGATCTGTTTCTGGAACAGGGGAATTACCGAGCCCGACGAACCAAGGACATTGCCGAACCGGACGGTAATGTAGCGGGTATCGGTGGCCCGGGCAAGATTCTGGATATAGAGTTCAGCAATACGTTTGGTGGCTCCCATAATATTCACAGGATTCACGGCTTTGTCCGTGGAAATCATTACAAAGCGATCCACACCGAAATCCCGGGCAACATCGGCAATGTTCTTGCTACCTACGATGTTATTCATCACAGCCTCGGGAGAGTTTAGCTCCATCATAGGGACATGTTTGTATGCAGCACAGTGAAAGACCGTTTGAATATCATGGCTTTGAAAAATATGGATCAACGCTTTTGTATCCCGAATGTCGCCTATTACTGAAACGATCCGCGGAAGCTGAGCGTCTCCTTTCAATCGGCTGTTGCGTAGCTCGTAATCGATTTCGTATAAAGGGGTCTCTGCGTTATCCAGCAGGATGATGGCTGCGGGATTGCATTGCAAAAGCTGACGACAAACTTCGCTACCAATGGAGCCACCTGCCCCGGTAATCAAAATGGTACGATCCTGTAACGCATCAAAAATCTCTTCGCTTTTCAGATGTACCACATCCCTGCCCAGAAGCTCTTCTGTGGAAATGGGTTCCTTGACTGCAATACGACTTCTATGGTCAAGAAGTTCCGCAAGGGATGGAACTGTGCGACAGGGGAGTCCCAGCTTCTGGCAGGTACGCTTGATCTCACTGGCTCTTCTTGCTCTGTAACGTTCAGCTATCAGCACCTCGTTGGCCCCACACTCTTTCACAATGGTTTCCAGGTTGCTGAGTGGGCCATACACATTCCATCCTTTGACCCTACCTCCAATGTAAGTTGGGTCATCATCCACGAAGCCAACCACTTCCATAAAAGGGACCACACCGCTTCTAATTTCCAGTGCCAGCCATTCGCCCTTTTCACTGCCTGCGATCAGAACGCGCCGGATCCGGGCATGCTCGGGACGGGAGCGTGTCAGGCGGATCTCACCTAAAACAAAGTAGCGGAATAGAAGAAGCAGGCTCAGCCATCCTGTAAAAAGTAGATAAAAGGAGGCTCCGGCCCAGGGAGTGATGCGGGTCACCGAGAGCAGAATGAGTGCAAAAGCGGGAAGAACGCTCACGCGCGCAATGAGCAAAATTTCATGAATGGTGATCTGCCGCCAGCGGTTACGATGCAGTCCAATGAAATGGTTTGAAAATATTGTGACTGAAAATACTGTTGATGCAAGGATGGAAACAATGAACGGCGATGTTGTCCCGGCAGTGGCAAATAGAGGCGCAACTCCCCATTGCATCATCGCAGCCAGTACCAGTGCGGAGAGTCCCAGACCCCCATCGATGATCGAAGCAAGCGGGGTCTTTGGACCCCTGAATGTGACTCGACTCAATTCCGGCTCCTTTTCCCCCGGGGGGAATGGGGATAGGAGCACAGTGGGGCTCCGCTCCTTCGTTCACCTATCGGCATGGAACAGCTTTATGAATAGTAGCCGAAATGGCCAGTATAAAAAAATTATGTCTCATATTCGAAGAGAATATGGAGGAAGGCCACTCTTTCTCAGTTGCCGTTCCCTCGCTCTTTCAGATGGCAGATTGAATCAATTGTGATAGCATGGACTATAGAAATCGAGATGCAAGAAACTCATCGGATGGGCACCCCAATGATCAGGTGCTCTCCTCTAAATCTCTATAGCCGGTGCCGTTTCGATGGGCTTTTTTTGCCTTGCTGCGCAGAGCTCGTCTGGTGCGTTTCGCGGCAACACGCATTCTTGTGGTACGTTCCGTTTTATCTTTTTTCATACTCTCATCACTCCACAGGCACAAAGACAACCAGAATCGTGTTGGTAAGCGGTGTGGCAACTCTTTTTTCTGGTCAAACATGCAAATTCGGATAGAAATCAGCTCCAGTGCAATACTTCACAATGTGGCAGTGTATCGAAGCCTGGCTCCGTACTCTAGATTTATGGCGGTTATTAAATCCAATGCCTACGGCCACGGGCTACCTCAAGTAGCCTCCCTCCTCAAAGGTCATGTGGACTGGTTCGGTGTCAACTCTCTGGCCGAGGCTCTGGCCATTCGTGAGACGGGTGCTCAGGAGCCAATTTTGGTGATGGGTGTGGAGGAACTGGATCGTTGGGCAGTGGGTGAGCTCAATGGGGTGGCAAGCACCGGAATTGAGCTAGTAGCTCCATCGTTTGATTACATCCTGGAGCTACAGGAGAAACTTCCCGAAGTTCGGTTTCATTTGAAGATTGATTCGGGCATGTCCCGCCTGGGGCTCAGAGGCCCTGAGATACAGAAGGTTTCTGGCTACCTTCAAGATCATCCCACACTGCCCTGGTCCGGAGTTATGACTCATTTTGCTAACGTGGAGGATGTAACGGACCAGAGCTACGCCCTTTTTCAATTAGAACGTTTCGGTGAAGCCCTCGCTATGACGAAGAGCGCAGCCAATGGGCGAAAGCTCCTGGCCCATGCTGCCTCCAGCGCTGCGGCCATGATTTTGCCTGAGGCAAGACTCGACATGATCCGAATCGGTATTTCGCTATATGGGCTCTGGTCTTCGTCCGCAACCCGTTTATCATTACATGGCATTGTGGATACATTGCCCGAGCTAAAGCCTGTGCTCCGCTGGGTCACAAGGATAGTACATTTACAACATGTGGAGGCTGGCGTTTCCGTAGGATACGGTTGCACTTACCGCACCCAGGCTCCCACGGTTATAGCAGTATTGCCGGTTGGCTACAACGAAGGCTATTTCCGTGGCTACTCTAATCAGGCTCATGTTGTAATCGGGGGACGGCGGGCAAGGGTTCTGGGCCGGGTCTGCATGAATATGACCATGGTGGATGTCAGTCATATCCCTGGAGTTCGTGTGGGAGACGATGCTGTCCTGATCGGTCGGGATGGTACGGAGTCGACGAGTGCAGAAGAGCTGGCAGAACTGCTCTCCACCATCAATTACGAGGTGGTCACAGCAATTCATCCCTCCATTGATCGAATCATTGTCGATTGATTACGACGACGAAGCTAAAAGCTCATCCTCTTCACCATGAATTTTATTTAAGACCTGGATTATCGAAGCCACCTGTTGCACACCCAACCCCGAGATTTCAAACCCTGTGTCATGGAAAGGGGAGTCATCGGTGTGCATACTCCACCTGCTTGTTCCACGAAATTCAAGAATGGGCTGATCCGGAAAGATCCCTGGCAATCGTAGTTCCAGGGTATACTCCTGGAAGACAGGTATACTTGTTGTGGAAACCAGACGCAGGCCGGCAAACGATAGATCTACCAGATTCCCGAGAACCTTGTGAGTTCTCGAATCATAAATTTCCGGGAAGTGATGGACAAATATGCGTTTCTCTTTCCTTTTTTCATTCATATAGTCGCTCCGACAAAGAAGCATATGACTTCGCTATATCTCAAGTTATTGGACGGCAAGCAACCATTTTGATATGCAATAATGGTGTTAATTACACTGTAAACCAGTTAAGAAGATAGAACAATAACTATTTTTCGTTCATGAGTAATTCCCATAAAAGATCATTCCATTGTCGCTGCTCTTTATTCTTTGCTACAGGTTGAATATATAGAGAGCCTATGAAAGCAGCGTATATCATTCGGCCTATTCGCCGGGACGCTGTACGATTCAGACCTGCTGAGAGAAGTATTTCCACCAGGCTTTCGGTACGTAATTGGTCCACTTCTTCCACAACCAGACGAATTGTTTGTGAATGAACAGCCCAGCTTCGTATGGCAACTTCCTGTTCCGGAGAGAAGGAAGTTGCAAGAGTCTTCTCAAGAGTCAGATACTTTTCTCGGGGTGAAAGATCGGTGGTAAGTTTCTCAATGATTCCTGTTGCCATGGAGCTTTTCCAGAATTCGATCAACTTTGTAACGTAATCGTCCCGCCCGTTGAAATGATGGTAGAAGGACCCCCTTGTAAGATTCATTTTTTTTAAGAGGTTTTCGATTGTAAGCGATGGAGCTCCATCGCTTACCAGAATTTCCAGTCCCGCCTGAATCCATTCTCGCGCACTTGATTGCATACAGCGCTCCAGTATGCCTCTTGTGCCCGGCCTTCTGTCAATGAGTTTTCCATCCCGCCTTTTGCTTGACATACCATACCATATGGTATGGTATGTCCCGGGGAGGGGCTATGAAAAGAAAATCTTACTGGATGCAGATGGCAGGATCACTCTATAAACGTTACGCCTTGAAAGGGGCCAATCTTACTGAAGAAAATGCTTTTAAAATTATAAAATCCATGTTAAAGAAGGCAAAGTATGCTATTCTTATAACAAACGATGGTGGTCGATCACCCTGCGCAAGGACCATTCAGCCTATTGTCGATTTGCAAACGCTGGAAATCTGGATAGGTACGGATCCTCGATTGCGGAAAGTGGAACAGATAACGGAAAATGATCACGTTACTCTGGCTTTTCAGAATGAGAAAGAGCACGCAGGACTGGTCATGTATGGCAAATGCACAATTGTGAGAGAAAAAACAGTGAATAGAAAAAGGTGGTTGAATAGCTGGATTCTTTTTTTCCCCGACGGGCCGTCGAGCCAGAATTATCTGAATCTTCATCTGGTTCCCGAAAAGATTGAGCTGATGAACTTCCACAGGAAAATCGTTATGGAGCCTTTTGGCCTTAAACCCCTGGTTCTGGAAAAAATGTTGGATGGCTGGCATATTGCGAACCGTGCAGATGTGTCCCGGGCAAAACAAATGTAGCGCTGGAGAAACCATGCAAGCAGAGAGTTTTCAGATGAGTTTACAGGAAAAATTGCCGATTCTTAGGATAACATGAATTCGAGAAATCATCAATTTTCAGCTTCCTTCATCAACACCCTGTGGCGAGCAATGCTATTCATCTTCGCAGCCGCATTCCTTGTTGCAGGGTGTGCCGGCTCGAAATCATTGACCGTTGCTCCGGTTGCGGAAACAGGCGATGAAAGCATATGCACTCTTTCCAGTGACGGAACGGATTTTCGCTGCACCCTGGCTAAAGAGGGAGCAAGGCAGTGTAGCGCTACCATGACTCCCGAGATGGGTGCATTGTTTTTAAATAGGATGACCACCATTTCCCTGGAAATGCTCTACCTCGATGGAGAGCCAGGAGGCACGGCTCCCTATCGTTACAACAACGAGCCTGCTGTCATTGAACAAATACATGTAGAGTCGTGTGAGGTGAGCCATGGTCAATGTATGTGCCGTCTATCTTACACAGACAGAAGTTTGAAGGAGATTTTGTACGACTCGGCAGGTTGTCGCCGGAATAGCAAATTCCAGTCGCATCCGCTCTATTTTCGCGGAGCGAGATGTTATTAACTTTATGGCTGCCAGAGACTCAAAACCAGTACAGGATGCACTGATGCATCCGACATCCAGCTCCGGGAAACAAGCAAGCATTGCTTCCACGCCGGTGGACATGGTAGAAAGCTGGGTAATCTTCTCCGTAAGTGGTGAAAGATTCAATCCCGATGTGGTTACCCGTGAGCTGGGTCTGGAACCGGATCGTGTGGTAAGACCCGACGGCGATATGGATCATGCGATATGGCAGATCACCTCCAGGTTAAGCGGTAGCGCATCTCCCGAGGCTCACTTCTGGGAAATCCTCCGTCGTCTTTTGCCGGTAAGAAGGTCTCTGATGAAAATTGCAAAAGATACCAGACTGAATTTTTACTGCACTGTCTCTAAACCGGCAAAAAAGCGTTTCGATATTTCTTTATCTCCGCGACTTTTAATCTTGATTGGATACATTGGCGCAGGTCTGGAGATGGAGGTGCGCAATCACTGAATTGATTACGCTGATCCCTTCCTCCAATGACCGGTCAGATAAAGAAGACCCGTTATCAGTGCTACCAGGGAAAAAATTATATCACGCAACTCATTTTCAGGCAAGTAGCCGGGAATTTGCAGGAAAATAGCCAGGCCCCGGAGTGTAAAAATTATACCGATGATGGGCAATGCCCATTTCTGAAAACGAAGCGGAGCTATGAGTCCGGCGCCAGAAAAACCATATAGTGCAAAAAAAAGAAGAACCAGTGCCACGCCACCCGTTACCATGGCAGGAATAGGAGAACCAGCTTTTGCCCACTCTACCATTTCCGGCCCGGCCCGAAAATAATCGTAGGCAGGTGCTCCAATAAAAATCATTACCAGATGAAGCAGAGAAAGGCCAAGGCTAAGGCTCCCGGCAATGAGTAGTATGGTTTTTCGTTGTTTTCTCATAAGAATGCTTCCATCAGTATCCGCAACCTAATAGTTCAATGTGTTCCAGCCTACCATTTCGAAAAGTTAAAACTCTAAAAAACTGAGTGGGACCTGGATTGTATACCCATTCCGAGACATTGTCCTCCGAAACCACAACACACTTCCATGTAAAGGAAGTGTGTTGCATAGCATGTTCCCCGTCGGGCCAGAGAATGACTCGCTTCCCATTCCACTCCGTAGCCATGATGCTACTGGAGCCGGAGAAGGTGGGAATAGTCGCGAACACCAAAGCCCAGGCGAGAATGTTCGCTGGCCATTACAACGTATAGATTCAGGTAACCCGAGATGGTCAACCTGGGCATAGAGCTCAGGGAAAAGTGGGGAAAAAATTAGCAGCATAGCACACAAAACCAGCTGTCTTATTTCCCTGAGTTTGAAAAAGGCTGCCATGTACGATTCTTATTTTTTTATAGTACATAAGCAATCCAATTTTTAAGAATCGATTTGCCGGGGCGATTGATACATTGATACAGGAACCATCGATCAATCGGAAAGGGCATCGATTTTCAGATTTCGATAGTAATATAGAATGTTACCGGCCAGACGCAAAAGGGGAGTGGGACGTGCACCATGGCGAATGTTGCGACTCCCTATCTCATAGAGCAGGTCAATCTGACGAAAGAGTGTGCGGTATGCCTGCCATAGGTGCCAGTCAGGATCGTAGATATTCGTGGATTCTCCCAGAGCACCATTGAGTTCCACTACATAGAGATTCTTCCCTTCTCGTAAATCCATGGCGCTCTCATAACGGACATCGAACCGTCCCATGTAGAAACCGTCCATGTGGTCTGCCAGTCTATCCAGTGCATCTGTGAGCTTTTCGGTGATCCATTGACTCCCGTCCCGAAATAAAGTGCCCTGACAATGGTTACCTGCCACAGCAAGACGGACTTCCTGGCCTGCGTCAGGCACATTCTCGAGCATCTCCGGGTAACGTTTAAAAAAAATATCCCTCTGCATACGATAGCGGGGGTGTTGCAGGATCAACTTCCGAAGAGTGGATTGACCATCACCAAGCACGCGGGGGAAACGCTTCTCGGTGATGGAAAAGATGTGCCCTCTTTTTTCATCCGGCAGACGATAATAGAGAATGCCCGCTTCCATTGGACCTGGATGGTAACGCTGAGCAAGAACATCAAATTGAGAATTGCCCAGATATTCCCTTGCTTCATCTTCTCCAGATATCAGTTTCACCGACGCCCCTCGCTGAGAGCGGTCGGGTTTGAGTATCAAAGGAAAGTCGAGTCTTCCTGATTGGATCTCTTTTTCCAGAATCCCGTAGCGATCGTTGCCTGCATCTGCGGGTAAGAGCAAGGGAGAAAGGCAGAGAATCGAGGGGAAATTTTTCAAGATCTCAAATTTGGACTCTCCCACAACTCCTCCATCGGGTATGGAAGGGTTCACTGCTGTAAATACGGTAAATGATCTATACTGTATAGTTTTCCATATCAGGTAAATGGCTACCGGTATATAGAAAACTTTCATGGGCCAGAATTCCCAGCGGTACACACGCTGTAGCGAGGCAAGACAGCGATAGCGACCCTCCTGTGAAATCAGGAGGGAAAGGCTATGAACCACCCAGAGGACGCAGATCCAGATCAGAACTGTTGAGAAAACATTGGCACCCATCATCCAGATGAATGGTTTTGCAATGAGTGAGCCGAAGAGAGTTGCAAGTAGAATCAGCAGAGGAGCCCAGATGGCTCCGGCAAGGAGTGCCCATAAAAAAAAGGAGATGGGACGCACACGAAAAAAACCTGCGGCCAGATAGGTGAACGTGCGCGTACCGGGAAGAAAACGGCTGATCAAAATCATCTTGCCGCCATTTCGCTCCAGGAGAAGTTTAATTCGAAGGAGATGCTTACTGTCTGGAGTCAGATGCCGCAGGGGGAACAGGGTTACCAATCGCGCTGAAAGAATACCCAGGAAATAGAGGCCCAAATCACCCACAAAGATCCCTATAAAAGAGGCAAACATACCCAGAAATGGATCTACTTTCTTTGATTCTATGAGCATCCCTACAGATACTAACGTTATGTCTTCTGA
>JBNLFC010000002.1:0-30549 GCA_050305335.1 Leptospirales bacterium | reverse complement strand
CCTCTTTGATAACATCTTGCATCATGGATACAATGATCTTTGAAACTTCAGGACTCAGGAGCCTCTTGCGATTAGCAATGGCTTTTTTTTGTTCTTCACGATAGTCTACGAGAACATTACCCCGTGCGTCGGTTATATGCGTGATTAAATAAGGAGATACACTGTAGCCACCCGAAGCAAATACGGAGTAAGCCCGAACCATGTCATATGGAGTCATAGGAAATGTTCCCAGCGCAACCGTCGCCTCCCTGGGCAGTTTACGTTTCGTATCGTTGCTGAACTGCAGTATCTTTTCTATATATGGGTTCAAATTACTGGAGCCAATATATTCATATACTTTCACGGCAACGGCGTTTTTAGAGAGAATCAACGCCCTTCTAAGGGAGATCAAACCTTCGTATCCGCCCGAATAGTTGTCCGGGGAATACTCTGAAAGATCGCTGTCAACGAACTGGACTGGAGAGTCATCCATCATAGATGCCGCAGTAAGTCTATGCTTTGCATCGGGATGATCGGCCGAGTATTGCAATGCCGAGGCATACACCAGGGGTTTGAAAGAGGAGCCTGGTTGCCTTCGCGACTGAACAAATCGAAGCAATTGGTTGGAAGATGTGAATTCGCTTCCGCCCACTACGGCAACAATGGCTCCGGTATCGGGGCGAATGGAGATCAAAGAGCCTTCAATGGAGTCATCGACTTCAGATTCTGTTTCATCATTGAGGCGGTACTCCACCGCCTCGGCACCATTGCGACTGCCTGCCGCAGTCAGTAAAAGCTGCAATTCCGCACGATACTTGTTATTGAATTCACGCTGAAAACGCTTCTCATCCCGACTCAGCTTCAATCGAAACTCATTGATCCCGAAAAGACGCCGGATCAGCGGTACCGCAGGGCCATAGGTGTTGTCAAAATCGTCGAAGTGGGTGAAGGGAGGCCGCTTTCTCTTGCGAGTCAACTCCTTCAGATAGGGTTGAAAAACTTCTTCCGCTTTGCTCTGGTAATGATCATTTATGGTTGTATAGATTCTGAGTCCCCCTCCGTACAGGAGAGTTTTATATTTCGCAGGTAGCAGAGATTTCACATATTCCGTAGCATAGGGATGGAGGTTGAGCCTGTTGTTGAAAGCGCTATCATTGGGAGAACGATTGAGTGTGGCATAGTAATCTTCCGCCAGCTTACGATACTCGGTCTCCGCTTCCTTTACGGTCAGCTCTCCGTTTTCAATTAATTTCTGGAATACAACCCTTACCTTGTACCTCGATTCATTCAAATCTTTCAAAGGGCTGAAGTCGTTGGGTCTTGTCGTAAGCGAGGCAAGTACCGACGCCTCCCCCCAGCTCAAGTCAAAGACATTTTTATTGAAATAGAACTGAGACGCTGCCTCTACCCCGATGGCTCCATGGCCCAGAGGCACCTCATTGAGATAAAATTCCAGAACCTCTTTTTTAGAATGGAAAATGGTCAGAAGCAGAGAGAGAAACGCCTCTCTGGATTTTCGCAGATAACTCCTTTCACGACTGAGAAAACGCAGCCTGGCAACCTGCTGAGTAATGGTGGAAGCACCCTCCCGAACCCGTCCGGCAAGAAGATTGACCAGCGCCGCCCTTAAAATGCCCTGCAAATCCACGCCTGGATGCCAGCGGAAATTGTTGTCTTCCGTGGCCATAAAAGCTCTGGCCACCTTTGAATCCATACTTCGCTCACCCTCATCGGCAAGCTTGATCACCTTTCGGTCAAAACGGTAAAGCTCTGAAATTTCTACGTTATTTCCCCCGTTATCAACTCCATAAATGATTGTAGGACGCTCATATCCGCCATCCAGTATTACCATGGGAAAATCTGCCAGAGTTCCTGAGGCAAGAAGCAAAGCAGTCGCTCCAGCAAAAAACAGGAGCACGAGCGCTCTGCGCAAAGCCTGCGCCTCGCTCTTTCCCAGAATGCGCCGCAGAGCAACTGTGTAACCATGAAAAACTACGCGAAACAGTAGATAAAAACGGGAAGGAGGAACCGGTACTCCTTCCACATCCTCGTGTGAAAACGTCATCGACTCCTGCTCCTGAATAAAACGGGAAAAGATCCATTCTTGAGATAGAAATAGTAATTGATCAAAAGATAACTCCATCCCAGCGATTGAGCCAGAATACTTGCCCATGCAGCTCCCTCAATGCCTGCAACAGGTATTAAGATTAAATTAAAAATAATGCCTCCACCCATGCGAAGAGCGGCCTCCATGGTAATCATCCCCGGACGATCCAGTGCGAAGAGAGCTACTCCCAGAGGGGCGAAGAGAAGACGCAGCAGATAATTTGGAAACAATATCAAAAACACAGAAACCGAAGCAGTATAATCGCTTCCATACCAGACGGGAATAAACCAGACAAAGAAATAGGCGGCAGGGATGAGAGCTATGGTTCCGGGAAGAATATATTTATAGATTCTTTTAAACATTGCTCGAAACTGGTTCACGCCATCCAGTCTGGAGAAACCGGGTAGAAGCAAAGATTGCATGGTAGCCAGAATGATCAAGAAACCTTGCATAGGCAACCTGGCTGCATTGTAAAGACCTGTATCGTTGACGTTGGAAATCATCAATACTTCAGTCCAGTCGGAGATAATGGAAAGAAATGATGCCACCATGATCCAGACGTTGAAACTGAGAAGCCTTCGCATCCAGTAAGCCGTTGGCTCCCTTTCTGCTCGCTGCAGAAAGAAATCAGGAGAAAATATCAAAAAGAAAAGAAGAATGGAAAGGTAGGGAGAGAGTGCATAAGCGAAAACCACATGCTCGCTTTTCATTCCTTCGCTGGAAATAAAGTAAAAAAGTCCAAGAATACCAATCCGTAAAAAACCTGCCGCCGGCACCCAGCCCGAGAGTCTGTAGTAATACTCGTGGGAGATCAGAACACCTTCCAGATACGAAATAAGTGACATACCACTGCCGCCAATAAAAACCAGCAAAAGCAGTGTCAGACGATTGGGCCCGGCAAAAACGAAAACATCAGTCCAGTTTAGCGAAAAATATCCAAGATCTCCCAGCGAGATAATAGCGTAGTAGATCATTAAAAGTGCAGATAACGCACCGAAAGCCATGAGCTTTAGATAAAGGGAACCCCGAATGATGGAGCGAACCATAATGGTGTCAGAACTCTGGATGGCTCTCGAGAGAAAGCGAACCAGAGAAAATTGCATTCCCACTTCTGTAATAGCCTGGAAAACCACTATGACCGCAAGAGCCTTCCCGTACATTCCATGCTCTTCGACGGTCAGTAGACGACCGGCCAGAAGTGAAAAGATAAGCGATAGAAATGAATTTAGAGACCTTCCTGTAAAAAGCGATCCCGCACGGTACATTCCAGGAGTCATGACCCCCTTCACCCAGGCAACCGGACCGCCGCTGGACCTTACAGGCACAATACCAATTTTTTCTCCGCCTAACTTCTGCATTTTTGTTCAAGTCCCGTAAGGGGAGTCATCCACCAGTTTTCCGTCAATATGAGTCAACAAACGAATATCGCCTTCCCTCCACAAAAGTGTGCGCACTGTGTACACTTCCCGATTCTGTATAATATGTCGTTCAACGCCCGGAAGCCAGGTGGAGGAATGGATCCCCGAAAAAAGAATCACCTCACTTTTGCCTATCCACTGGCTGGCAACCAGACTCTTTCCCATCAGTTCCATGGAGTGACATCTTTGTTTCATCAATTCATTGTGCGGTGCCATCCTCCCCATAAAACCATACCCGGAAAGGTTTGCCATAGCCGCGAGAATCAGCCCTTCTGGAGCCCCGAAGGTGCCCCAGAGCATGTTGATCCTGCCATTTGGTTTCAATATCATTTCTGCAGCAGCGGATATGCTGCCCGATGTAATGAGAGAAATACCCGCTCCACATTCACGTAACCGGGAAATCAGGGAAGCATGTCTCGGCCTATCCTGAACCACAACGGTGAGGTCTTTTACAGGAATGCCGGTAGCCTGCGAGATAACGTCCAGATTGGCTGCAACACTTGAATCAAAGGAGATCTGATCGCTCATAAGATGAGCCGCACCAGGTGGAAGAAGCATCTGCTCCATGTACGTCCCGGGAACATGGGTAGCGACGTTGGCCGGTGTGGCAAGAATCGCGCTCAATGAATCCGGTAAACCATGTGCAAAGTTGGTGGTACACTCCAGCGGATCCACCACAAGATCCAGGGGTTCCACCTCTCCTTGCTTTTGCCCCAGGCGCTCTCCGGTAAAGAGCATTGGAGCGTTATCCTTTTCCCCCTCTCCAATGTGTATCTGCACATCCAGCATGAGTCGATCCAGAACAGATCTCATGGTCTCCACAGCAATATGATCTGCTCCGTGTTTATCCCCCTTGCCAGAGAGAGACATCACGGCCCGTGCCGTAGCCTCCGTTGCTTCTGCAAGTGCGTAACCGGTGGATTTAAATAGAGTCATTGACCTTCCCCACGCTCCAGACTTCTAAAGCGTCTCTATCGATAGGATGGGAAGGCAGTCAGTATGGCAATTGGGATTTTTTTTATTAAGAAAACTCACCTCACTTTCCTCCAGAGAAAAGACGGGCCCAAATTTGGTCTGCCAGCAAAAAGAGAATTGATAAAAAATCTGGCGGTGAAAATCTCGCATTTTTGCCTCTGTATTCCCTTTCTGGGATGCACAGGATCCTCTATATTCTCAAGCTCTCTCCCCGATCAGGGTCTTTTCCAGAGGGTTCTAACGCTTCCCATGGGAATGGTCCAGTAGCTGTAATCATCCAGTTCCAGCATTGGTTCGCCAGGACCGCTCAAAATATGAAGCTCCTTTTTTACTCTTCCGCTCTGAGAAGAGAGGGGAATTGTGGCATGACCATTCAGCAAATAGCGGTAGGGGTTACCGACCATAGTCCCGGCGAATCCAGCATCCTTCGAATTCCATTGCAGCTGAAAACGAGAACTGTCCAGATAGTGCACACGCCATTGAAAAGAACTTTTCAATGGCTCCTGGCGCGATCGGTAGTAGATGGTGTCTTCGCATAGCCCTGTTAAACCATCCCCCTTTTCACAACGACGCTCCACCCGGGCAAGTTCCCGAATATTGCCGTTTCGGTCTTCCAGAGAGCGATAGCCGACTCTCAATCCTGTAAAAGCGTATTCGGGAGTGAGATAGGGATCTCCTGACAGAAGACTGCCGGTAACTACGTCGGAATCGCAGGCGCCCATCCAGAATGATGAAACAACAAAAAGTGCGATAAAAAGCAGATTCCTTACTGTAATAGACTTACCATTCAATTTCACAACAATCTCTCCGGTTAAAAATGAAAGCGTAACACAATACCCGAATTGCCATTGGCCACAAATTGGGAGTTACCCTGAGTCATAATTTCGTCTGAATTCAAGAAAAAGGAGATCTCACCGGCTTCTCTTCCATCCAGTACAAGCCCGCGCCACAGCGTAATGCCCGCCAATATGGCAAAAAGACCACTGAATGCGGCTGACAACTTAGCGTTTCTGTAATATCCATCGGCTACGTGCCGATTCTTTTCCAGAACCCAGAGCTGATAAATCGAGGCCGAAGGAAAATCCCACAATGCAAGCGATGGCAGGATATATCGCACAGCGTTGCGAGCATCGTCACCTCTGTTGTTGTAGTAGCGCCACCCTCCGTATCCTCCCAGGGAAAAAAGGGCCGAATAGATGGTAAGATCGTTATAGGTATAATCCATGAAAACGTAATTGGGATCGCGAAAGGTGGTGAGAGTGTCGCCTTCGTTTAAAGTAGCATCTACTCTTTTACTGTCACCATTGCGAAGCTGAACTCCCAGAAACCGGTCAATGTATCCCTCTTTGCTGATACGTATGCGGTGAGCTCCTGGAGGAAGATTCTCCTTTGTTAAAGGAGTGAGTCCCAGATAAGTTTCATCCATATATACTCTGGCACCTTCGGGCTCGGAGACGACAGATAGGTTAGCACGAAAACGGAGCTGGCTGTTGCTCAAACGAAACGAGTTCTTCTGTCCTGCTCTCACCACGACTCGCATAGAACGAGACGAGTATCCCTCCTGTTCTATGGTCAGGGTATAAGGGCCCGGAATCACCATCCCATCTGCCGGAGTACGCCCCAGGTATACATTGTCCAGATATGCCATAGCCCCGGGAGAGGTAGACTCCACATGAACCGCAGCCTTTGCGCTATTCTCAAGATTCGCTTTAATCTGAAGAGCAATATCACCCAATCCTCTATAGATCTGTTCTACGTTACTGGACGTATGGAACTGATATTGTTTCCCGGAAATAGCATTGTAAAAGGTAAACTCCACCTCCATTGGCCTTAGATCACTCTCGCCCTGGTCTCGATGGTCCAACTCTCCAGCTCCTGCAGACAAACGATAGCTTCCATAAAGAAGATAGCTTGCCTTGAGTCCTCGCGCCAGTTGAAGCAGGTCCCCTTTTTCGTAATCGGCACTTAAGTTTTCCGGAATATCCACGACTTCGGAGTCCAGAGGTAATCTCATACTGACGCTTTTGCGGGCGACAGAAAGTCTTTCTCGTTGTACATCATCAGGTAAGCCATCCAACCCGGCATCCTGCGACCGGGCACGGATCTCTTCGAGATTCTCTCCACGGGGAAAGACCTTCAATACTGTATCTGGATTCTCTGCAAATATCTCCACGGGGGTCGCGTCACTGATCATCATTCGTAAAATCCCTTTGCCCAGATAATCCAGAGTGGGGTCGCCTGTTTCGTTTTTTAGAGGAAGCAGTGCAAAAAACCGACGCGTTTCATGAAGTTCAATGGAGGCAGGGGGAATCTGCGGCCATAGTTTCGCTTTCTCCTGGGCCTGAAGTTGAGTAGCAAAACAGGGAAAAAAATGATGAATAGCCAGTAGAACGAAAGGAAAAAGTGCAGAGGAAGGCCGGCAACTCTGTCCGGCCCATAGCCGCACCAAATTCATACATGCCCCGCCATATCCTGCGCATCTCGCATCTTTACGGATACAATCTTGCTGACTCCCGCCTCTTCCTGAGTCACACCAAAAATGGCTTCGGACTTCATCATACTGAGTTTATTATGCGTGATCATTAAAAACTGGGACCTGCCTGCGAAGCCTCCCAGCATTTTGAGAAAACGATTCACATTGGTATCATCCAGAGGTGCATCAATCTCGTCCAGTAGACAGAAAGGGCTGGGTCTTACAAGATATGTGGCGAACATGAGCGCAACGGCAGTCATATTCTGTTCTCCACCGGAAAGGAGAGTTATACTGGAGTTCTTTTTGCCCGGAGGCTGCACCATGATTTCCACGCCAGCAGCCATGGGATCGGCCTCATCGGTGAGGTTGAGAGCCGCGCTGCCACCGTTGAACAGGGTCTGAAACACCTCCTGAAAGTTGTTTTGAATCTGATGAAATGTGTCCAGAAAACGGACCCGGGTTTTCTCATCGATTTCGTTCAACAATTGGAGAATATTTTTTCGAGCTTCTTCAATATCCTTACGCTGTTCCACAAGCTGATCGTACGCGGTACGGGATCGCTCTTCTTCTTCGATAGCCAGGGCATTGAACTGCCCCAGAGCCACAATCTCTCCCTTGATGCGACGATATTCGCCCTCTTCATGGTCTTTTTTGAGGTTTAGCTTTTCACACTCAGAGATGAGTTCGCCAAGACTGATCTGAAAATCGTTGTAGAGCTCCTCCTGCAAGGTAGATTCAGCTACATGGATGGCTTCAGTGGACCGCTCCGCTTCGGAGATTTCAGGCAACATACGTTCCAGTTGTTCCCGATCTTTACGAATTCTTTCGCGAGTTTCATGGATATGGGTACGGGTTTTTTCAATGACTTTTCGAATCTCTTCTATTTCACCGGTCTGCTTCTCAGTGCTGGTTCTGATGGCGGCTACTTCAAAACGAAGACGTTCCCCTTCCCCGGCGCTCTTTTCGAAATCCAGTATGGCGTTGTTCAGTTCTGTTTCATAGTATCGCAGGCGCTCTTCCGCTTCTTTTAAAGAAGCCTCAATACTCTGTCGCACTTCGACACTGGATTCACGACGAGCCTGAAAATCGCGAATCTGTAGATCCATCTCTACCTTACGACTCTTTTCTTTATCCAGATATCCCGCGTCCAGTTTGCGTTGTTCAAAGAGTCGTCCATTCTCTTTCTGCAGGCGCTCTTTCTCCTCCTGGAGTTCACCCATACGGCGGTCCAGTTCCTCTTTGCGGGTCAATAGACCGCTTTTCCCGAAAAGAAAAGCGCGAAACTCGTTATCCACCGACTCATACTCGGAAAACTCCTTTTGCAGCGTTGCAATCTCTTCTTTTGCAATGGAGGCAGTTTTATTCTTTTCTATCGAGGAGATCCAGGTGGAAAGTCGCTTTTGAATTGAGACACGTAAAGATTCCCGACGCGAATCCTTTTCCAGCAGTTCGTTTTTTCGAGACTCCAGTTCAATAATCAATTCATGGGTAACATCTTTCAGGTCTTCCAGAAGTGCCGCCTGACGCTCTTCAATCTGTATTAGAGCCTGCTGATTGGATTCCTCCCGGGCTACAGAATCACGCAATTTCGTTTCCAGTTCGGTAATCTTCCCGGATAGTATGGAACTGGAACTCTGTAGAGCCTGAATTTCAGACTCCATATCCAGTTCCATCTGGAGAGTGGCCTGTACTTTGCCTGCGATCTCCTTATGTTGACGCTCCTCCACGGCTTTCCGCTCTTTGAGCGTTTCCAGTCGCTGCTGTTTCTCTTTATGCTCCCCGTCCAGACGGGACAGGTTCTCCTGAATGGCTTCTATGCGCGATAGATCCTGATGGAACTCCCGATCCTTGCGGTGCATCTCCTCCACTCTGTTTTCGTTTTCAGTCTCTTGAGACTCGATTTCCCCTTCGCTGGCAGTTACCTTTTCCAGAATTGCGTCTCGCTTTTCATAAAGGCTTTTAAGCTTTCCCTCTACCTTCGCACGTTTTTGCTGGAGATCCAGATATCCGAGATATCGCATATGGCGATCAAAGCGATCCAGATACTCTTTCAACTTCAAATATTGCCGGGTTTTTCGTGCCTGGCGCTCCAGGTGTTCCAGCTCATCTTTTTTTGCCTTTAATATATCATTGAGTCTGAGGAGATTCTGTTCAGTGTCTTTCAATCTCGCCAGAGTCTCTGCCCTTTCCGATTTAAAACGAGAAACACCGGCAGCTTCATCGAAAAGATTGCGCCGCTCCTCCGGGCTTGCCTTGAGGATCTCGGACATTCTCCCCTGCTCCATAATGGAGTACGCCGTCTTCCCTATGCCCGTATCCATGAAGATACGTTCCATTTCGCGGCGGGTGCTCTTTTTTCCGTTCAGGATATAATCGCTGGCACTGTTGGTATAGATGCGACGGCCAAAGACGACCTCATCCTGATCCAGACCCAGGTGACGATCGCCATTATCAAAGTAGAGCTCAACTTCAGCCATACCTCCGGGCTTTCGGTGCTCGGACCCCATAAAAATCACATCCTCCATGCTTTTGCCACGAAGAGCACGTCCGGACTTTTCACCCAGAACCCAGCGTACAGCATCGACAATGTTGGACTTGCCGCATCCGTTGGGACCCACAACGGCGGTAATACCCTTTCCGGGTTCGACAATGGTTTCATCGGCAAAAGACTTAAAGCCGACCATCCTGATCTTTTTCAGGAGCATGGAGCTGGATCCTTGATTTTAGAGTGGTTTGCGGGAGCTCCCCGTGTAGGGAGACCTCCGGGCTCTCCATAAAATGGCGCGGGGGGGTTGTGGTCACTATTTTTTTCTCAACGAAAAAAGGGCAATGGCACTGCCTGTGAGCCAGTGCCACAAAGCGGGAGCCCGGATGAGAAGGTCTCATCAATCACCTCGGTGCACTCTTTGCCCCGGCAGCCATGAGGAGAAGGGACCTTCACATGCAAGCCGCTGACCGGTACCCACCAGGAATCGGAATGAAAGGTCTGGCTCAATTGGTAGCCTGTGCAACTTACCGCCTCTGACAAGAAGATTTGGCATGGAGGTCATTTGATTTATACGATTGCTGAGGGGATTGATTGGTACCGGCCTATGAGCAATCTCCCGATAGTTTAAGATGGGAGCACTGGATCGATGAATGAAGATGAATTTCAACAGAAGGGCCGGATAGACTCTCTACTCCAGAAAAAGCCCTATCTGGCGCTGCTTGCTCACTCCGGCCTGGAAGATGGAAACAAAGAAGCGCTTTTCCAGCTGCAACCGGCAAGAAATGGAGTAGCAATTCCTGCCATACGAAAAGCCGACGGCAGCTACCGATTCCTGGCCTCACCCAGAGATCCAATGCAGGAAGCCTCCCGCATGCTTCCCGCTGATCTGGATAGATGGCGCGGACGCGAGATTGTTTTGATTCTAGGAATGGGTAACCCCAGCATTCTGGAAACAATTCTCCCCCACCTTGCCGAAAACCAGGTGACGATCGCCATAGATGCATTCTTTGAGCTGGGACAATTGCTTCTGGTGCATCCGGCGGTATTGAGGTATCTGGAACGACCTGGCAGCCATCTGTTTTGCGGTGAAGAGATGATGATTCATCTTCGCACCTATCTGGAATCAATCCCATCGGACCGTATTACCGGTGTACGCCTGATTCGCCACTCGCCCTCTCTCGCCCTTGCAACTACCTACTACGAAGAAGTGGAGACTCTTACGAAAGAGATCATTCAGGCAAAGTTGTCCGACATGATGACTCGCTTCGAGTTCGAACGACAGTGGCTCGGATCCATTATGGTCAATGCGCGTTTTTTTCCTCTGCGAAAAACCATAGACGAGAACAGAGCGTTGCCGGTAGACCTCACCCCCCATATAGGAGCGCTCCAGGGTGTGCCCGGATGCATTGTCTCCGCAGGTCCCTCACTGGTGGAAAGCCTGGATCTATTACGTCAACTGAAGTCAAAAGCTTTTTTACTCTGCACCGATACAGCCCTGAAGCTGCTTCTATCCAGAAACATTCGACCTCATGGGGTCATTACCCTGGACGCTCAGCTACACTCCCTCAGACACTACCAGGGAGAAGATCTAAGTGACATTACACTCTTTGCTGATATTGTAGTGCACCCGGATCTGCTTCATAGACTCAATTTTCGCAACGTAGTATTCACCACTACGGAAAAAAGCCTGATAGACTCCTCCGGTGCTGTTCATAGAGAAACTACGCCCGGCACATCGTTTATTGAAAAATATTACGGTCCCATAGCCGGCGTACAGTCCGGTGGATCAGTGGCGACCACAGCCTTCGATCTATTGCGTCTTCTGGGTGTGAACTCTATTTTTTTTATTGGGCAGGATCTAGCTTACACCGGGCGCAAGATACACGCAACCGGAACACACCACATCCACGGCTGGCTGCCCACCCTTCATCGTTTGCGCACTCTGGAAAACATCAACGAACGGGTTATTCAAAAGAGAAAAGTGTCTTATCAGAATGGTCTTTCAAGCCAGAGAGTGCTCACTGATTATGTGCTGGATCTGTACAATCAATGGTTTCGGGATGCCATGGGAACTGTCGATTTTCCCGTTTACAATTTGAGTGCAAAAGGAGCAATCATACCTGGAAGCAAAAGGCCCGATAACATCTCATCTTTTATTGACTCACTCCCTACCAATGTATCATCGGGAGATTTTTTACTCCAGCACCCTCCTCTGCAAATACATACCAGAGAAGAGGATGGCAAACTTTTGACCTCTCTGAAGGCAGCCATACAAAAAAGTAACTCCGCCTCGCTGCTGGAGGAGTATCCGGAATTGGAAACCACAGCCCGTCGCGCACGAATCTATGTGGCGCGCAATGAAACCAGACTCACACCGGAAAGGGCTCTGCAGGTGGAGAAGGACTACATACTCAGGGATCTAAAGAGGATTTTGCGGTTCATCTTGCGATACCGGAAAAAAGATTGATGGAGCTGCAGTAGCTTAACCGTGCACTTCCTTACAAAATAAAACTGGACAAAAAAACCAGAAGAGCTATGCTTCCAGGGAGAAGCAGACTGTTCCACAAACTTTCCTCCGCAAATAATTGAAAAGACCAGGAAAAATTGCGGACAATCCGGAGTTGAAAGGCCCCGCGAGCGATTTTAAGAAGGTTACGAATTATGACTATCCCCAGGCTTGATGATGCAGTCCTTGCTGATGAAGCTGCACGACAGCGCCTGGCGGAAGCCAGCCTGAAGAGTATATTCTACACGACATCCAGATATCAGGGAGATGCCTTCTTCAAAATTCTCGTAAGTGATCTTGCAGAAGCCCTTGATGTATTTTATGTCATTGCAGGACGCATAGTGCAAGAAAAGGATGGTGAGGTATGCCACACCATCGCAGTATGGGGAGGTGACAAACTCATCCCCAATATCACCTACCGACTTCCCGGTACACCCTGCCAGAATGTCGCCAATCAGGAGATGTGCTTTCATCCTCGCAATGTGCAGACCGACTATCCTCAGGACGTACTGCTGGTAAACATGGGTGCCGAAAGCTACATTGGTATGCCAATGGTGGACACCGAGGGACGTACGCTCGGGATACTCGTTGCTCTCGATACCCGTCCCATGAGTGAGGGGAAACGCTACCTGGCCCTCTCTTTGCTTTCAATCTTCGCAACTCGCGGAGCCGCGGAGCTGCAGTTTCTGGATCGTGAGCGGGAGTTAACACAGCTGGTGGAAAAACGTACGGCTGAACTCCGGCTTGCTCGTGACATAGCGGAGGAAGCTAACAGAGCAAAAAGCGTATTTCTTGCCAATATGAGTCATGAATTGCGAACGCCTCTCAACGCCATTCTTGGCTTTTCTCGCATGATGTGCCGGGACGCGAATTTGACTTCCACACAACTTGGAAATATGGAAATCATCAACCAGAGCGGCGAACACTTGCTCAAGCTGATCAACGATGTGCTGGAGATCGCAAGAATCGAGGCAGGCAAACTTCAACTGGAAATCAGTACATTCGATCTTCAGATACTGACGGGGGAAGTGATCGATATGATGCACCTGCGTGCTCAACAAAAAGGGGTGCACCTGGAACTCGATCAATCGTGGGAATTCCCACGCTACATTAAAGGCGATCGAGTTCGGCTGCGACAGATCATGGTAAACCTGATAGGAAACGCCGTGAAGTTCACCGGGCACGGGAGTGTCACCATCCGACTGGGGATCAAGGACAATGACCGTCAACACTTACATATTGAAGTTCTGGATACAGGCCCCGGGATCAAAGAAGAGGACCAGGAGAAACTTTTCAAACCCTTTGTTCAAGTAGCCGACGGGGCTGCCAGCGGAGGCAGCGGTCTGGGACTCTCCATTGTGTACCAGTTCGTTCAGCTCATGAAAGGCCGCCTCTCTGTTGATAGCAAGCCTGGCAAAGGATCCCTTTTCCGGGTTGAGCTGCCCCTCCAGGCCCCCGAACAGGAGGAAATCGCTCATCTGCTCGAGGATAGTAAAAGGCCTGGAGAAATAAAGGGTCTTTTTCCCGGGCAAGCCCCACACCGTATCCTCGTAGCCGAGGACCAGCAAGACAATCAGCTCCTCCTGACCAGATTGATGAATAATCTCGGTATGGAAGTGAAAATCGCAAATAACGGGGAGGAGTGCGTGCAGATATTCCAGGAGTGGAAACCTGAGCTGATCTGGATGGATCGACGTATGCCCCTGCTGGACGGTCTTGCGGCAACCCGACGCATTCGTCAGCTGCCAGGCGGTGAGAGAGTAAAAATCATTGCCGTCACCGCCTCCGCATTCAAGGAACAACAGGAAGAGCTCTATGATGCAGGCATGGACGCATATGTAAATAAGCCATATCGCTTCAACGAAATCTATGACATTCTGGCAAAACAGCTTGGTGTTCAATATGCCTATTGTGAAGAGGCACCGGTCAGCACTGCCACCATTGAACACAGTCAGCTATCTAAACTTGCACCCGAATTGCGCAATGAACTCCGGCAAGCCCTGGAATCCCTGGACAGAGAACAAATCAATACTTCCATCAATAAAATTGCGGTCATGGACAGAGAGCTGGCGCACACCCTCACCACCCTGGCCGATGCTTTCGACTACCCACCCATTCTCTTCGCCCTGGGGCGTGTCACAGACCCAACCTGAGTGTCGACTCGGGTGTTACCATGCACGTCTGGTTTAAAGGAGAATGAATGTGTCTTTCAAGCAGTGGAAGTAACCAATACAGCCTCCTGCGGCGCAGGACGTGCAATAAAAGTAAGGACCAGGTTAGTCCCCGATCACCAGCCTCCATTGAGCTGGCGATGAAAGCCAGCATCCCGAGTGTCGCTATAGCGTCCACGAGGGCAATGGAAGGCCTGGTGAACCGGGGTTCAAAACCTTAACTCTGAACCATGAATTGCAAAAATACGACCGCAGGAAGCTGAATACGTTAACGCAACCAGGAAACCTGATGCTTCAGACTTTCGAAAACAGTCTCGGGAGAGATAAGATCAATACAGGGACCGTCGGAACATTGACCGCAACCCTCCCCGCATGGATCATCTTTGCCAGAGGAAAGAAAGTTCTGCCGACTGGTAGCAAATTGAAAACGCCCTCCGAAAGGTAGCTGCACTGCCTCGTCATCATGATCATCCGGCGGCGTTTCTTTTTTTCGCGCTGAAGTTTGACCGGCAGTTTCCAGCACCAATGCGGGGGCACCCAGAAACTGGGCAAGGGTCATTTCGCTGGAGTGAGGTCCTACCACAGCCATGGCTCCCGCCATGCCGGCGCAACGATCCTCCGCTCGACATGACTCATATAAAATGGTGTCAGGTGACGCAGTGCGAAGGTATTCCAGATCCTCATCAAAAGTACGATCATCATAACTGGTGTGACAATAAGGAATTACAAGAAAGATCCCCTCTTTCTGAAGGAGGCGACCAAGGCGAGCCGCATGGCCCGTAGACCATTTCAAACGCGACTTGCGTAAATCCCATAAATTCAACCAGATATATTTCCTACCATCTAGATTTGCAGGAGGACGAATGTCCATTCGCATATCAAGGGAGTCAGTGGATGCGTAACCTTTTTCAGAGAGAGTAATCTGGTCTGCCTGACGTTCTGGATCCAGATATCCCAGGAATCGGTGCATCCGACTTCCGCGACTTCCTCCAATTCGTACCGGACAACGTACACTACGCAATGCCAGAGAAAGAACACTCCCCTGAAAGGGAAGATGAATTACGCCGGGAGACTCTTTTCGAACCATGGAGACAAGGGAGTCCTCTGTACCCGGTACAATGACAGAATAGAAGAGTCCCGATTGTTCCAGAAAAGAGGCATGATCAGGGTGTGAGTAGGCGACAGCTACTGTGTTACGATGATTCTGTTTGAACAAAGTAACTCCTACAATAACTTCCAGTAAGGTAGCAAGGTCAACTTTACCGGTCAAAATAGCAATATAGCGCAAAGGCTCTACGGACTCGTCCACCGTATGCAGGTGCATAGCTTCCGTCTGTCTGGATGATTGACCGGATTCTCCGGGTAACTCGACGGGAGGTCGTAGCCTTTTCTTTACTGTTTGCAGTTGGACCATGGTTCCTTAATCTGAATGAATGATAAACACGGGGGGACCTTTGGGCACCTTACCCGCCCAGCCCTTTGCGTCCCTGGGACGACCGGTTAATAGAATTTCTCCCTGGCCTGTAATGTCCACCAATATTGATACTTTTTTTGCATCGGGCAGGTAGAGTGAAATCTCTTCCAGTACTTTCCCTATACGATAGGGTGTCTCAAAAAAGAGAGTAGTCCCTTCCTGACGGGAGAGAGCCTGGAAAAAGGCACGTCGCATGGACTTTTCCCTGGGAGGATATCCGGAAAAATGAAAACCATGACCACCCACTCCCAGAAGTGTTAAAGCAGCTGTTAATGCCGAGGGGCCCGGCACAACCTCCACTTTTACTCCGGCAGCTCTTGCGAGAGTGACCAGCTCAGCTCCAGGATCACAGATTACCGGCATGCCAGCATCAGAAATCAGTGCTGTCATGGGAACTCGCCTGACCTCGTCCAGTATCTGCTGCAGTTCTTCAGGACGGGTGTGTTCATTAAGCTCGAGCCACTGTTCCCGCGGAAAAGGGATATTCCATGTATGAAAGAGTCGAGCTGCACTTTTTCTGCTTTCACACAAAAGCAGATCGGCATTGCGAAGGACTCTCAACGCCCGCAAAGT
Organism: Leptospirales bacterium; assembly: GCA_050305335.1. Classification (GTDB taxonomy): domain Bacteria; phylum Spirochaetota; class Leptospiria; order Leptospirales; family Leptonemataceae; genus JBNLFC01. Next base: position 14,385 of record JBNLFC010000002.1, on the reverse strand, counting down.
GACATCTTCAGAATTGCCAACAGGAACACCTACCAGTGCCAGAATCGATCGCTTAGAACTATCGGTTGCTTCAGCAACTGGTCTTATAGAGGACGACGTCACATCTATCGCTCATCCCCGGGTGTTGAGGGAACTCGCTGCAGGCGCTCAGGAGCAATGGCGCCGGGGGCTCTTGCTACAACCAGACCGCTGGCTCTTCTGGCAGCAACTCTTTCGGTTACAACTCCGCCTTCGCGCACAATCAGTGCCGGTCGGTAGTATCCTAGAGGAAGAAAATCTTCAGGATTCATGGCAACGTACATATATCGAACTTCAAAGTGTACATGAGGTCCTGTCGACCTGCCCGTACTTCCTGAAAATGCCAGAGCCTGACCTCTCTCTACCGTGTCCCCCACGCGCACAAGGATAGAGGTGTTGTGGCCATAAGTGGTTTCGAATCCATCCGGATGGCGTACCACCACAGCATTTCCAAGAGCTCCAAAATAACCCAGCCGCTCTACAACTCCATTGGCAGCTGCAAGGACTACTGAATTTCGTGCGGCACCCAGATCCAGCCCTTCGTGCATCTCATGGTTACGATGTCCGAACCTGGAAGTATAACTTACATTCTCAAGAGGCCAGATAAGACGGTTGGCTTCGATTTCAAAAATCCGCCGGCCTTTGCCAGCTTCAATGAGTGCGTGGTATTTTTCCTCTCCCATGGGGACAAAAAGATAACCGTAAGAAGGGCCACCGGGATTCAGCGATTTGATAGCATCTACACTGGTCCCATTCTGCAATGCAAGTCTGGATAGAGTAGTCCCTGCTGCCGGTAACCATGTACCGAGTTCACCCCGGTATCTCTGTATAAACTCATTGTCTACAAGCACATGGAGCATTTTTCTCTCCAGGCCGAAAAGTGAAGCAGATACGAGGGGTATGAATGCTAAAAAAAGCAGCGATATTTTAAAAAATTTTTTTCTATTCATTATTGTTGCGCAATTTATCCAGATCATCGGCACCGGAAGATCAGAATCCTGAGTCATACGGGCCAAACCCGGCATTAAAAACCAGGGAAGTGCACTTTTATATTACTTTTTGCCATTGCAAGGACTATTTCCAGGGTGCTCAACCCCTTTTTTCTCAAACCCTCCTGGCGAATTCTGGTCTCTGCCTGACTCCGCCTTTTCGTATCTCGAAATGGAGATGAGGTCCCGTAGAACGCCCCGTAGAACCCACCCGACCTATGCTCTTTCCTTGACGAACTTTTTCGCCAGGTTTCACTGATATTGAGGAGAGGTGGCCATAGTAAGTGACATAACCGCCAGAGTGCCTCAGAATGATCAGTTTTCCATATCCTCCCTTTGCACCGGCAAAAAGCACGCTACCATCTTTACTGGCTTTTACCGCGCTACCCAGGGGGGCACCGATATCAATGCCACCATGAAAAGAGCGATCATGATGGATAGGATCTTTTCTCATTCCAAAACGACTGGTAATGTGCCCACGATCCAGTGGAAAGAGATAGCTCTGCTTCCCCTGACTGTGAAAGAGTTTATCTTCTGTTAATGAAAACCTGGCCCCGGGAATGAAAAGCATTGTCTCTCTCCATACTTCTTCCGTTGGATCAAGGATGGACCCATCGCTTTTACGAAAGATCCCCCTTGCATTGGGAATCCAGAGTATGGTGCCAGCCCTCAAATCAGAGGGGGAGAGAAGTCCATTGAGAGAGGCAAGAGTATCTTCGTTCTGGGATAGACGTGCCATGAGGGGAAAAAAACGATCATTGGGTTTCACATGGTATTTCAGCACACGCAGCGGATGGGTAAGCCTCCCCAGCTTTGAAACAGAGGATAAGTTGTCCGCGATTTCACGGCGCAGTGTTACCCATTGAGGGTCAGATTCATCCAGCGCCTTCAGCTCCCCTTGAAAGGATCGCTTTTCTACACTTAGAGCAGCAGGCCGCTGACTTGCTGTTTCAGCCGAGGGGTGGAAGACGGGTATCAGTGCAACTACTGCCAGAAAAAGAGCTGCACAACTTTTCAGCGGAAAGAGCCTCACTTTCTCTCATATCGATCTTTCTCGCGACTCTCTAAATCATCTTTCCGGTGAGATAGAAAAACAGGTGACCTGCAAAACCGGCAATATTTCCTGCTGGTATTCAAAAGCCCAATGCAATTCACATGAGTAGAGACCACGAAACCCACCTTTCCGGCCAGGACTGGCATCGAAGAGCCATAGCCTTTTTTGTACTGGTGATTGGGTTTTTCCCTGTTCGCAGCATCTATGGATGGGGAGGAGAGATGTTTCTAAAGCTGCTCTTTTCTCTTACTGACAGTGATGGGCATATGCTTTTTACTCCTCCCTGGCATCCTCTACTGGAACGGATGGCGCATGCTCTACTTTTTGTTGTGCCCATCTTTTTTTTCTTTCGCATCCTCTATCCCCTCCGGCTGGAGGGTTTAATTCATACAGATCGGTCGCCCGGGGAAAGACCTGCTATTCTCTGGCTCCCGCCCGGATGGAAGGCGCGTACAGTAGCCTTCATCATTGGTCCTCTGGCAGGCTCTCTTTCTGGTTTTTCCTTATATTTATATGCCGGAGGTGGAGTTCCTCCGTTTTCGCTACCCTACTCTTTTTCCGGGCGGTTTCTCCGTTTTGAAGAATGGTCAAGTCTCCTTCTGGTTGCTACCACTCTCACACCGCTTTTGGAGGAGTGGACCTATCGAGGTGTGATACTCTGCGCACTCAGGAAAGAAGCTGGAACAATCGCTGCCATATTTACCACGGCCATCTTTTTCGCGATCTCCCACGGAAGCGTGGCTTACCTGCCGCTTTTTTTGTTCGCAATGCTTCTAGGCGCACTGAGCGTCCGCTTTGGACTTGTGACCTCCATACTGGCGCACGGGGTATATAATCTTCTGGTGGTCCTCTGGAATTAGCAGGTCGATACAAAAGGATGGTTTTATGGTTGGAGCATGGAGAGACAGAAGAAAAAAAGGTAGAATGATGTTATCTTCAATCCGGCACAGAATTTCCCGAAAAAGGTTAGTCTCAACGCTTCTGCTATCAGCCATCCTTCTGTTGCTCATGCCTTCACTTTCTCTGAGCGCTCGCAATTCCTACGTGTTCGAATCGAACCTGCAAGGTGAAATGCTGGACGCAAAGGTGAAAGAGATACTGAATCAACTGGATCACGATGGTTACACAACACCGGAAGAGACTCAAGGGTTTCGATATAGAATTTCCAGTAACCTTTTTTCGCCATTCTCATATGAAATTTATACAGGAATCATCTCCAATAAGAATCCCACAAATATCATTCGTGTGGAGGGAGACGCAGGCGATGCTCTTCTGCTTGCCCGCATGTTCGAAGCAGAGGAAATTCTTACGGAACCGTTTCGGGGCGGTCAAGGCGCAGTAAAGATAACTGACAAAAGCCACCTCGCATCGCAAGGATTGAACCTGGTGGCTCCCTGGCTGGCCGTCTTTTACAACGGACACAGAAGTCCCCGACTGACCTCCTCGCAGGTGCTTTTCCGGGGTGCACTTTATCTGGGCCTGGACCTGCTTCTTGCCAGTGCGGCCGGAACAAACTTTTACCAGGAAAAGTTCGATATGGAAAAATATGGAGACCGGGTTCTTCTGGGGCTTGCACTCAACCGTATAGCGGGAGCCATAGATTCCTACCAGACGATCCGTGGGCACAATCGCGTGGCCGAATTAAAGTATACTTTTTATCTGGATGATTGATGCATTGCATCTTTTTTCGAAAGTCATTGCACTGAATGCACGGAACGGATTGAATGAAAGCCAACCATACTCAAAAAAGACGGTCCGGTACAGCAAAATTTGATCTTAAGATACTTTATGAAGACAACCATTTGCTTGTTGTCAATAAACCGGCAGGTGTGCTTTCCCAATCAGATGGTGATGGAAGTCCGGATCTTCTGACAGAATGCAAGCAATACATCAAAACAAAATATTGCAAACCAGGCGAAGTTTATCTGGCTCTGGTGCACAGACTGGATCGATCGGTCAGCGGAGTTATGGTTTTCTGTCGCACTTCCAAAGCCGCGGCCCGACTCTCTGAGCAATTTCAAAAACACACGACGCGAAAAGAGTATCTGGCCGTGGTTCTCGGACAACCGGAAAAAGATGAAGCAGAATGCGTTGACTATCTGAAAAAAGTGGAACAGCTGCGGAAAGCTCAAGCAGCCAGCAAAGAAGAAAAAGGAGCAGTGGAAGCGAGATTAAAGTACAGGGTACTGGGGCACACAGAATTTCCCCGCCACGGTAAAGTGTCTCTGATTCAGATCGAGCTGTTGACCGGTCGCTTTCATCAAATACGATTTCAAATGTCTGTGCGAGGATGCCCTATTCTCGGTGATCGCAAATATGGAGCGCCCGGAGGTCTCCCCCAATTTCAGCTCGCATTGCACGCATTACAATTGGAGCTGGACCATCCGACAACGGGAAAGAGAATGAATTTTCGCGCCGATCCGCCGCCCGGCTGGCCGGCTGGTCTGGATATCCAATCGATTCTGTCTTCTTGAGGGGAATCGAACTTCTCAATATATCCCATCTCCCCGGCTACGGCGCAGATCGGCCTACCTGCTGACTCTCTCTATAGAATCACTCTTCTTGGTATCAGGTTCCTTTTCATAGTGGACACTCCATCGTAACCCATACATGAGGCGCACAGACCACATATCCCCTTGCGCCTTCATGGCGTCGCGCCAGAGGGAAGAGGAACCAAGAGTGTTGTATTTGAGAAATGCGGTAGAGTTTATAGTAACTCCGGTTGAGTTGCTTAGCTGGATCAGCGAATTGTATTCCATATCTTGCATAGACCAGTCGGTGTGGACATACTCCATGGTTGGCTCGAGAAAACTGCCCCCGGGTAAAGAGATTCTGGAGGAGAAAGCAACTCCGTATCCTGTCATTCGAAACTTGCCTTTCATATCCCGCGGAACAAGCAATACCTCTCCCGTTGAAGCAATCAGATTGATAGCACCCATTGAAAGTGCATACTGACCTCTCCCGGCGTAGTAATTTAGCCTGATAGAGTGCTCCACCTCATATGGCCAGCTGATATGAAAGAGAAGTGAAGGATTCACTCCGCCCAGATTGCCGTTATACGACTGTCCCGCATCGCTACGCAATATCCAGGTGGGCGAAGCTAAGACCGTCCCGCTGGAATCCACTGCCGTATAGATATATCCCTCATCTGAAAAACTCGCTTTGTCTGTATAATAAAAACCCCCCAGAGTGAAACGAACTTCCACAACGGAATTAAGGATGGGAGAAAATCCAGGACCTACCTGGGCTCGATTTTCCACAAATGAATCCACTGTATCTGCACCGAGACTGAGATAGTTGATCGCTCCATTGCTACCGGGTGATGCAGCTACAGAGGTCACATGGCCAGTACCGGAAAATCCCATGGAGTTTGCAGAAATCGAGGCACTCCATCGATCATAAAAAAAATTTAAATAAAGGGAGTAACCCGATCCGGTTCTCTTTTGAACATTATCGCTCAGGCTTGTAGCAGAACCATAGTCCACAAATTGAGTCAATCCAAGGTATTGGCTCAGAAAGCCTGACGCAGGTGTGGAGATAGTGCCACCGCTAAAAGCGAACGCAAATTCCATTTTCCTGCGTATGGAATTTTCAAGTAGCTCCACGTTCTCTCCGGGGTAAATAGCGCCACTTTTTTTTCTATGCGAAATTACCTGGCGACCATGGCGACCCTCCTCTTCGCTTTTGTCTGGTGCAGCTTTTACTCCCGAATTTTGCCCGGGACTGGAACGTTCTTTTTGTTGTTCTTGATTTTTCTCTTTTCGCTGTCTTTCAAGACGCAGCTCTTTTTCTCTGTTCTTTCTCTCCTGTTCTCGGACCTGCGCTTTTCTGGCTCGCTCCAGCTCGATTTTGCGATGTCTCTCTTGTTCTGCTTTTTTGCGTGCCTCCTTTTGTTCCGATTCATCCGTTTCGGATAGGCTGTACTGAAGGCTCAAGACATCACGTTTTTCAACAACTCGAGTGGCACCCGAGTCCAGTTTAATGGTTACCTGAGACTGGGATTGTTTAATAATGGTCCCCTGGATACGCTCGCCATTTTTCAATGTTAAGGTATCGGAAAAAATTGCCCGGGGGAAAACCATAGCCATAGTTATCAAAACACTGAGGGCAATGGAAGAAGCATAGCGGCTCCCCCGGAAAAGATGAGTAATTTTAAAAAAAAATCCAGTCCAATCCATCTTTAATAAAACTTAGATTATCTGAGTCCGGTTTTTACTGAGAACTTTGCTGTGACGCGAACAGCCTGTCCACAGGCTCCCGCTGCAATGTCCAGTACCAATCTGCCATGGAGATGCGGGAACTAAATTTCGATCAAACACATCAGCATGGCAGATTCGACCCGAATAACAATGATTCAACGAAATCTCGATCAGCGAGATGCGTTTTTGATCAAGCCAGCCGCGATTTCGTTTTTCTGAACTTGCGTGGTTCCCTCATAGATCTGCAAAATTTTAGCATCTCTAAAGTATTTTTCGACAGGATATTCTTTTACATAGCCATATCCGCCCAGAACCTGGACTGCCTGTGTGGCAATCTCCATGGCGGCTTCAGCTGTGAAGGCTTTCGACATGGCTGAATACATGGGCATATCTCTGGTGCCGGCATCGGCCATGGCCGCAGCCTTGTATGTAAGAAGGCGACCCGCTTCGATTTTCATAGCCATATCTGCGAACATATGTTGAATGACCTGAAAGGAGGCAATCTTCTGGCCAAATTGCTCTCTCATTTTCGCGTAACGCATAGCCTCATCAAAAGCACCCTGGGCCAGACCGACTCCCGATGCTCCTACGGAAATCCTCGAAAGATTTAGAGTGTTCAAAGCAATGAGAAACCCATGGTCCTGCTTTCCGATCAGATTCTCTTCGGGAACTTCGCAGTCTTCAAAAATCAACTGTCTGGTCTCGGATGCGCGAATGCCCAGTTTGTTCTCCTTTTTTCCAAAGCTGAAACCCGCAGTTCCCTTCTCCACGACAAAACAAGAGATCCCCCGGGGGCCTCGATTTTTATTGGTTGAAGCGAAAACTGTATAAATGTCCGCCTGTCCTCCGTTTGAAATCCATTGTTTGGTACCATTGAGTATATAGCGATCACCCTTTTTTACAGCAGTCATTTGCATTCCTGGCACATCGGACCCTGCGTTGGGCTCCGATAGCCCAAAAGCTCCCAACTTATCGCCAGCAGCAAGAGGCGGTAGCCAGCGCTCTTTTTGTTCCTGTGAACCTCCGATGTCAATGGGAAGCGATCCCAGTCTGGATGCAAAAACAGTGGTTCCAACACCCAGACAGCCGTACGCCATCTCTTCTGACATAACCACACTTCCCATCATCCCCAGTCCCAGTCCTCCGAACTCTTCCGGATAAAGCGCTGCGAATAGACCTGCTTCCTTTATTTTTTCAAGAATCTTAACCGGGAATTCTTCTTTTTCGTCGAGTTCAGCACGCGCGGGAATCACCTCGCGTTTAACCAGTTCCCTCACCATATCTCGTAATTGAAGTAGCTCCTCCGATAGTGTAAAAAAATAGGGTTGTTCCATCGCCGTCTCCTTGAATGGTTCCATGGAAACATGAGGGAGGAAAAAAGCAACCATATCCCGCTATCGCCGGATAATATTCCCTGTTTTATCCCACAGAATGGATCTGGAAATCTGAAAAAAATCTGCGGGCAACCGCTACTCTTCAGGAAGTTTTTGAATAGGAGGATTGAGAATTACTTTAAATTGGTCCAATTTCTGACGAACTCTCTTTTTCAACTCGAATGTAAAAAAACCATCGACCACCTTTTCTCCGACCTCCGGGAATCTGCCGAGACGCTCGATCACATACCCGGCCACGCTGGTGTATGAATCAGATTCGGGAATCTTCAGCTCAAAAAAAGAGTTGAAGTCGGAAATAGAACAACTGCCCGCAACAAAATAGCTACCGTCTGCAAGAGGGAAGATATCTTCATTCTCAGGTCGCTCCGTCTCATCAGTTATATCGCCGACAATTTCCTCCAGGATGTCCTCCATGGTAAGTATACCGGAGGTGCCTCCGAACTCATCCACCACAATCGCCATGTGTATTTTCCGTTTCTGCATTTCGCGCAGAATCATACCTATTTTCATACTCTCAGGTACAAAGTAGGCCGGCCGGGCCAGTTTTGCCAGTTGCACAGCGTCCTCGTTCGCAAAGGCAGGCATGAAATCCTTCACATGCACAATGCCCACCACATTGTCCAGATTTTCGTCTATAACGGGGAAACGACTGTAATCAAAACGAAAGGAGTGCAGTTCTTCTTGTGAAATATCCAGCGGCACAGAACGCACGTCGACTCTCGGTACCATTACCTCACGAGCTGTAATTTCGTTCATCTCCAGAACATTCTCAATGATTTCATGTTCCCGACTCTCAATAGAGCCGGATTGCACGCCCTCCTCGAGAAGTTGCAGAATCTCATCTGTAACCAGCCTGGATTCGCTGAAACTGGTTTTATCCTTAAAAAAGCGCAAAAGCAAATTGCTTGAGAATGTAAGAATCTTTGTGAAGACGGTGAAAAGTGTTCCAAAAAACTTCAGGGGATAGGCGACGAAGAGCGCAAATCTTTCGGAGTAATTGAGTGCAAGAGATTTGGGAACCAGCTCCCCCAGAACAAGACTTAAATAGGATATGGAAAGCACCAGTGTGGCAAGGGCAATCTCCTCGGAATAAACCTGTATCAACGATAGAGGAGCCAGGGCAATGAGCGGGGCTACCTCTCCTACAAGGCGATTACCACCATAGACCGATGCAAAGGTACCCACAAGGGTTACACCAATTTGCACGGTGGCAAAAAAACGATCAGGATCCTTCTGAAGATTCGAGACAATGCGTGCTCTTTGATCCCCATCCTCCAGAAGGCTTTTAAGTCGCCCTTTGCGCATGGAGACCACGGCAATTTCCGCCCCGGCAAAAAAACCGTTGGCCAGAATCAGAAGCAAAATGATTATCAGATCCCCTATGATATGACTCATGCAGAGAGATCCCTCAAAAAGATGAGTTGAAGGCCGCAGAAGGCCACCGCTGGCAAAAGGATCAGACCTTTCAATCCGGAAGGTTTTACTGTGAAGTTGTAACTATCAGGGTCCATTTTATCTGGAGATCGGGTTTTGGTAAATGACCCGACGCCATTGTAAGGTGCTAAGATAATGGATTCCGGCAGGCCGGTCAAGACAATCCGGAAAAAAAAGAAGAATCTGGCTGCTGAAAAAGGTGTCGAAATAGAAAAATTCTGGTAAGAGAGTCACCTGATTTGCGATAAGGATCTGATATTCTCTTACGAGTACCGGGCGAATCTGGAATAGAATGATCCATATAAAAAGCAAGAGTGAGATTGAAAAAATGCGGAGTGCCGGAAAGCTGGCCGCCGAAATTCTATTGGCAACCGGCGAAAAGGTTAAGGCCGGGGTCACTACCCTGGAACTAAATGACTTTGCCGAACGTCTGACCAAAAAACGAGGTGCCATCAGCGCCCCGCTCAACTACAAAGGATTCCCGAAAAGCATCTGCACATCCGTGAACAATGTGGTATGCCATGGCATACCCTCACCCAGAGAAATCTTAAAAGAGGGAGATATTATTAATATTGATATCACCGTGATTCTCAATGGCTTTCACGGCGACACTTCTCGTACTTATGCTATCGGCGAAGTTTCTACCGATGCGGTAAGATTGATGCGGGATACCGAGAAATCACTTTATATCGGCATTGAAGCCATTCGTCCCGGCGGCCGCATTTCGGATATCGGTGAGGCCATCGACAACTTCCTCACTCCCGCAGGATATGGTATTGTAAGAGACCTGACAGGCCATGGCATTGGAAAAAATTTCCACGAAGAGCCGTCAGTTCCCCATTTTGCGGGCAATCGTGTGGGCGTGAAGATGCGGCCCGGTATGACCTTCACAGTGGAGCCCATGGTCAACCTGGGACGTTATGAAGTGATCTTCAATAAAGAGGATGGTTGGACCGTAACCACTCGTGACGGTAGCCTTTCAGCACAGTATGAACATACATGTCTTGTGACCGATAATGGATACGAGATATTGACGGAGCTTTGAGGGGTCAGTCCGCTTTTTAGCAATATGGACGACCCGATCGGCCTGTGGCAGGTATAATTCCGGGAATAGTGGGAGAAATGCAGAGGGGGAAAGCATTGATTGTCAGAAGGATTTTAAGCCAGGGTGTTATAACCGCTATAACTATTCTTTCACTGGGAATGTTTCAAAGCTGCTTTACCACCAGAGAGGCGGGCGGTATGAAGTTGACCGATTTTTCACTGGAGGAATCGGCTATTGATCTCTACTATCCGGAAGAATGGAACGTGGTAAACGATTCCTATTTTCAATTTAAGGCGGTAGGCTTTGCACCCAATCAATTCCCGGCCTCCATTGAATACCGGGGTTTGACCAATGAAATCAAAGATGACAAAGGTAGAGATCTTTATGCGGAAGGGTGGTACGAAGCGATTGAAAAAAATTTCCCGGAATGGAAATGGATCGGGAGAAAAAAAATCGGTATTGGCGATGGGGCTGTGTATGAACTGGAAGGGACTTACCGGGTGGGTAGTGACACTTACCGAAAAATAGGCCGACTGCGCTTTCACGCTCAACGTATTCATGCCATATACTACACAGGAATTGATATTGATTTCCAGAAAGTTATGGACTTTTTCAATATGATTGATTCATACCATCAGTATCTTTGAAAAATTTGCCTCTGTTTCTTCGGAAAGGAAGGTGGTCGCCCTCCATATCAAAACGGGCAATTATGATTGGCGCCTATAGCTCAATGGATAGAGCGCAGGTCTCCGGAACCTGAAATCGGGGTTCGAATCCCTGTAGGCGCAAACTTTTCACACTCTTTTTTTTAAGGGGCCATCCCGATGATCACCCATAACTTCTATTCCTTTTCCGGTATGACCAGATTCTGACCGGGATAAATGAGATCAGGATTTTTAATTTTATCACGATTTGCTTCGTAGATCAAACGCCACTTAAAAGGGTCACCCAGAACATCGGGCCTTCCTGCGATTCGCCAGAGTGACTCAGCGGGTTTCCTTTTTTTCACAAAATAATGACCGCCGGTACGTGTTTCCCTCTCTGCCGGAGCCGCATTTCTTTCGGTTTGCGTCTCCCTTGTCTCCCTTTGTGACTCTTCAGACGGAGATTCTGCAAGTTGGGCGTGAGTATTCTCTTCCGTATTTGCCTCCCCTTCCGCTGTTTCTCCAACATTATCATCCGTCTGTGCTTCGGCTGCTTCGCCCGATAGTCCCCGAACCTGCTCTTTGATAATTTTTCCGAGATTGATGGCCTCATGAGAATCTGCCAGAGAGTCTTCGTAACGTTTCTGTTCCAGATTCCGACCGGCTGACTCAAGAGCCTCCTTGCCTGCTCCCAGATAGTCGTCGATCACAGGAACAATTTCCCTGGATTTCGCATCACCGCTGCCGATTTTCCCCTTTCTGCTTTTGTAGAATGATTCCGCAGACTCAATAGCGCCTTTTGCTTCTTTCAACCGGCGATTGGATTCCCTGATCAGTGCCTCATTGTAGACACCGTTTACCATTCCCATCCCTTCTGAAATAAGTGGCGCTGCACTGACAACGTCCCCTTTTTTAATGAGCTCCCTTGCCTGATCAATCTTTTCGCGCGCCTTTGCATAGAGGCTACCTTCTGCGGTAGAAACACCGTATTGCCGGGAAAGGTTCAGTCGTTCCTCCATCTGATCCAGCACCACATCCAGATCGCCAATGGCGGTTTCACCGCTCCGCTCCATGGAAGAGCTGGAAGAAGAATCAGAGGGTTCTTCTGTAGCGCCTGACTGCGCCTGAAGCCCGAAAAAGGATGGGAAAAGAAAGAGGGAAAGTGCCATGGACAATAACGCATATATTCTATGTTTCATACTTTTAAGTCTCCGCGCACGCTTTGCGCTACAGTCTGCCAGTTTTCCACCGAAATTGAGTAGAAAATAAACTCAGCTCAAATCTGTAAGCCTTGATGAGATATTATGATGGCCGGAATCATCCGTCAACCGATTAATCCGGAGCGAGGAACAACGAATCAAAAAGGAACGCTTTTCCAGTGGTTATAAAACTGAGAGAATCTTCCTCCGGAGATACTGGCCCGAAGCTCTTTCATGAATCGATTCATAAAGTGAAGATTATGGTAGGTCATGAGCATGGGTCCCAGCATCTCTCCCGCGCGAAAGAGATGACGAATGTACCCCCGGCTATAACGTCTACATGTCCTACAATGGCAATCCTGATCCAACGGCAGCGTGCTCATGGAGTGTGCTGCGTTTCGAATATTGAGCTTACCCTGCGAGGTGAGGGCCTGTCCATTTCGTGCGTTGCGTGTAGGCAGGACGCAATCGAACATATCTATACCGTTTTTAACAGCTTCGAGAAAATCGGGAACTGTCCCCACTCCCATCAGATAGTGTACACGCTGCTCGTCCAGATGTTCGCCCAGAGAACTCAGTATATCATACATTTCCCTTCGAGATTCTCCGACGCTCAGTCCTCCCACGGCAATTCCGTCAAAGCCAAGGGATTGAATGGATGCTGCCGACTCCTTTCGTAGCGAGGTATCCAGACCTCCCTGGATGATACCGAATAGCTTACGATATCTCCGATCGACCTTGCCCCGGGCAACAAGATCATGGAAATGGGTATAGGCAGCATGAGCCCACCTATGGGTCCTTTCCATAGACTGGTTCACCCTGGCAGCGTCGGCTCCAGCCGGGGGGCAATCGTCCAATACCATCATAATATCCGAACCCAGCAGGTTTTGAAAATCCACAACAGATTGCGGAGTGAACAGATGTCTGGATCCATCCAGATGGCTGCGGAACTCTACCCCATCTTCTCTGAATGTAACATTGTCCGAAAGGCTAAAAACCTGGTATCCTCCGCTATCGGTAAGCAGAGCATGTTTTTCCCAGCCCATGAACTCCTTTACGCCTCCCGGAATCACCTCCATAGCCATGCCAGGACGTAGATAAAGATGATATGTATTGGCAAGTATTAACTCATATCCCATCTCCTCCAGGTCTTCCTGCCATAACCCTTTGACGCTGGCCTGGGTTCCTACGGGCATAAAGACCGGAGTTTCAACAGTCAGAACACGATGGGGATTCTGAAAACTAAGTTTTCCAAGGCGACCACGGGAGTGTGAATCACTTTTCAGGGATTGAAAGAAAGGAACATCACTCATGGTATCTTCGCTGCAGACGGACAACGACCGGGTCGATTCTTTTTCCACTGGAGGATTGGATTCGGCTATATTGAATTAAATGATAACGAATCATGGATTTGAACTGATCTTCCATCAGATGGCTCTGACTCTCCATACGAGAAGTACGAAAAAGAGCATAGACCTTCCCGTTGTATAGAGCCTCTACCTCTCCAGGTTTTATGGCATTGGCAGGATTGGCAATCTGTTCCAGCATAAATGCCAGTATGGAGGCACTGCTGGCATGATATACGGCGCTGGATCTGGGGAGGGCTACTAATCCGTGCATAAGGGTCAAAGACCGCCGCCCTGCTTTTTCAAACAGCGTTCGCTCCGTGGACGTTCGACAGGGCAAATACTTTACCAGCAAATGGTACTGAACGCGAAGCGCGCGTATCTGAAACTCTTCTCCGTCGGTGTATTTATTTATCGCTATGCTGGAAACATCTTCTGCTTTCTTCAAAAGGGAGTCCAGAGAATGACCCATGGATTGCATGGTAGAGAGAGATTCGTAGCGATAGAGCAGCAATCGCAGGTAATCATCCAGAAACTCCCGTTCGTCTCCTGCATAACGAAAGTTATTTCGAAAGCGATAGGCCTGATCAAACTCTGATTGAGCGCGAATGGGATCCTCTCCTCCATCCAGGCGGGCCATCCGGAAGTAGATTTTACCAAGAGCGCTGTGAGCCTCGGGAAGAGTTGCATCGGCTGAGAGAGCTTCATTGTAACTGTTGACGGCCATTTCAAGCTCGCCCCGATTGCGATGCATATCCCCACGCTTTTTCAAAATGAAAGCTTTATCGAGTTTCTCCGACTCCATGGTTCTGGCAATGAAAAGGCCTTCACGAACTCGAAGAAGGTTTCCCTCTCCCGTAAGAGTCCAGCCGTTGTACGCATTATAAAAAAGGGCATTGACCACAATCTCTCCCACAATCAACCCTTCCCTGTGTTGTTTGTGAAAAGGCATTTTGTCAATTACATACAGACGTTGACCGACCTTAACTCCACGGGGATTGACTACTTTTACCGAAACCTGGTCGGTCCTGGTGTCATAGTTTAAATAGGGAGAGTCAGTTCT
>JBNLFC010000001.1:0-31465 GCA_050305335.1 Leptospirales bacterium | reverse complement strand
CGCCGGGCAACACGTCCGGTCACTCCGGCGGGCAAAAAGTTCTCCTGGCCCATGCGGGCCGGGGGACCGGACACCAGCAGAGTGACGCCCTATGCGGGCGGTAATGCGCATTGATCGGTCACAAGCCCGATTGCCGATCTCCGGGACGCTGGAGATCTTCCCCACGGGGACGAACGCTACGAATAGCGAGACACTGGGAGAGACCGGAGTTGTTGAGGATCCCCCGGGAAACCGGGGGTGAATTATGCCGATTTAGCTCAGTTGGTAGAGCATCTGTTTTGTAATCATGGGGTCGTTTGTTCGAACCACACACACGGCACATCGGGTTATGATTCAGTTTATGCTGAGTCATATTATTGCCCCTGAACGCAAATTGAATTCTGGAGGAAAATAAAATGGTACGCATACATCTATCACACGAAGTGAATCTTGAAATTATAGACCTCGTTCTATTAAATGAGGATATCATGCGAGATGCGGACGCATACCTAAAAACGATCGACGATCCGGATTGCGACGAATTGACCGTACGCAGACTGAAATCGCTTCTGGGACAATTGGAGCGGCGTCTTAATCGGAACAGAGATATAATCGCTACCGCAATCCAGAAGCGACATCCTGAGCTTGACAACATATCAATAGAGCGAGAGGGTAAACATCTATTCGCAATTCCATTCGAGATAACAGGAGTAGAAAAAACATGTTAACTATAGACACTCAAGAACAGTTTAATTCAATGCTGAACAATTATGGCAATTTTATTGTCGAGGATTCAATTGAATTTAATTGCGACATTCGCACAGACGGCTCCATTCGCTCAAACGGCGACATTCGCGCAATCGGCTACATTCACGCAGACGGCAACATTGACGCAGTCGGACACATTGACGCAAGCGGCTACATTCACGCAGACGGCTACATTCACGCAGTCGGACACATTGACGCAGTCGGACACATTGACGCAAACGGCGACATTCGCGCAGTCGGCAAAATTTTATACAAAAATAAGCTTGTAAAACATATATCGTTTTACAATAATCTATACAGATACAAAAATACTCTCGTTATATTTTATGACGATTCGGTGTATATGAGATTTGGTTGTCATTACAGGTCGCAACAGGAGTGGGCTAATGACTTTTGGAATAACGATAACGAATTTCCGAACGATGATTCCTATGAATCAAATCGCAGAAAATTTGCGTTCGAGGTTCTTTCGTTTGTTGCAGAGAAATTCATCAAAACGGAACAGGAGAATAAAAAACAATGCAACCATATGACATAGAATACGAGCTGCGAACTCTGCGCAATCTCGACAGAGTGTACGTGCCGGAAAAATCCAGCGCAAGAGAGGAGATCCGTCGGATAGAGGAGGTACACTGTTCGATGCAAAAAGAGATTGATTACCTGCGGAAACAGGCCAACCGGCACATGCGAGCCCGGATCTGGTTGCATAATCTATCCGCGCGTAGATTGAAGGGGAAAAATTGGAGATTGTATCGAATCACCCGTGAGGTGCTGTCATGATATCTATCAGCACTATCCCAGGAGCAGAGGTAGAGATCTATTATGCACCTCCAGAACCACGAGTAGGATACTCCGGAATACTGGAGATTGAGAGAGTAGAGAGAGACGGAGTAGATATAACAGATACCATAACTCCCGCAGAGATGGACGATATATACGAGGAGCTTGCAGAGATGCGAGGGAGAGGTGAGGAATGAGCTTTAAAAAGGCAGTTAAAAGTAAATCTAAACTACGCTGTGCAATATTCGGTCCTCCTGGAAGCGGAAAAACCTATACAGCTCTTTCTATCGCTACAGGAATTGGAGGGAAAATTGCCCTGATCGATTCCGAGAGATCTTCCGCGTCAAAATATGCGGATCGATTTGATTTTGACACAGTAGATCTTAACAGATGTGATATCTCTGAATATGTGAAATACATTGCAGAAGCATCAGGTCAATACAATGTCCTTATTATCGACTCTATGTCTCATGCCTGGCAAGAGCTGTTACAGGAAGTGGAAAAGATTGCACAATCAAAATTTCGAGGAAATACCTGGTCCGCATGGAGCGAGGGGACACCGAAACAAAAAATGTTTGTCAATTCCATTCTTTCATTCCCTGGTCATGTTATAGCAACGATGCGCAGCAAAATTGAGTATGCATTGATTGAAACAGACAAGGGGAAAGTGGCACCTAAAAAACTCGGTCTATCTCCTGAGCAGGGAAAGGGTATCGAATATGAATTCGACATGCTGATCGAACTTAGCGAAGAACATTCCGGGCATGTCACTAAAGATAGAACTGGAAAGTATCAGGACGCAATAATTCCAAAACCAGGCGTTGATCTCGGAAAGGATCTGATTCATTGGTTAAACGAAGGGCAGGATATTCCAGAACCTACTCCGACAAAATCAGCTCTCGAACGCCTTCAGGATGAGGTTGATAAGGCAAACTCATTGCAAGATCTTGAGGTAATCGAAACTCGATGGAACACAGCGACAAACGGTAAAAATCCAGATCTTCGCCACAATGGTTTCGACGTTATCGGGTTTGCAAAATCTAAATTCAAGTTCAAACAGGAAGGCGAAAGCATTCCAGCACAACCAGAATCATCATCAGAACAGACGGAGGATCTGTTTTGAAGCTCATAACTGTCTATAACTCAGCGCACTGGTACACCAGAGATGGTAGGCCAGTGCATGAGGTACAATCTAAAAACGGAGAATGGCGTCCTACCACTTTGCGCGATGCCAGGAAAATGGATCTGCTACCATCTGTTACCAGCATTCTCCAGGTGCTCAACAAACCCCAGCTTGAGGCATGGAAACAGGAACAGGCCATTTTGGCTTCTCTTACGTTGCCTCGAATAGAAGACGAATCCCTGGATGATTTTGCAAAACGAGCAGTGAAAGACGCGAAGGAGCATACCAAAAATTCAGCCGATCTCGGGACACAGATCCATAGAGCGATTGAAGCATATGTTAAACACAAATCATTTTCGAATAAAATGACGCAATATCTCATTGCATTTCAATCCTGCATTGATGAATATGAGATCAGGATCAAATCATCAGAAAATATTATTGTTAACTCTGATTATGCTGGAACTTATGATCTAATTGGAATGATTGGTTCATTTGATAAAATCTTGATTGATGTAAAATCTCAGGATGTCAAAGAGAAACCTGTATTTTATCCAGAATGGTGCTATCAATTAGAAGCTTATGCAATGGCATATGATGGTCCTTTATATTTTACAGCAAACCTGATAATTGATAGAATGAATCCAGGAAAATGGTACTTTAAATTCTGGGATGCAGACGATAGGATAAATTCTCGTCAGGTTTTTGAATGCGCAAAAGCAATCTGGAAGATACAGAAAAACTATTATCCTGAGCATGAAGCAAATGATTGATAAAATAAAATTAAGACATCTTGTATTCATAATCACTTTTTTGATTGTGAATACATTTGTCATAGGTGTTATTGAGCCGATTTTTATTTCCAGTTCAGTTACAGAATTTGTGATTGCGGGAATTATTATCGGAATTATTCTGATTCTGGCAGATTTTTCAGTAATAAAATATGCCGTCAAAAAAATTAGTGAGGTAATAGAATGAGAAAACTTGTTGTTTATTTTCTGATGATTGCAACATTGATGGCGTGTAGCAAAGTTCCTGCCGGGCATGTGGGCGTAAAGGTTTACCTGCTAGGAACATCAAAAGGCGTGGACCATGAAGAGCTTGGAATCGGTCGATATTGGATCGGAGTAAACGAAGAGCTTTATCTTTTTCCTACATTCCAGCAAAACTATGTATGGACTCAAAGCAGAGATGAAGGATCTCCAAACGACGAATCGATTTCGTTTCAAACAAAAGAAGGAATGAAAGTTTCAGCCGATTTGGGTATATCATATCATATAGATCCTACCAAAGTTTCTGCTCTGTTTGAGAAATTCCGTAAGGGAACCGATGAGATAACTGATATATATCTGCGAAATTATGTCCGTGATTCTCTCAATAAAATCGCTGGAGGATATGAAATTGAATCCGTATATGGAGCAGGCAAAGCGGATTTAATCGAACGAGTGCAAAAAGATGTATCAAGCCAGGTGTCTCAATTCGGAATAATAGTGGATAAAATCTACTGGATCGGAGAGTTAAGATTGCCATCAGCTATGACAGAAGCTCTTAATGCAAAAGTCCAGGCTACCCAGAAAGCGCAACAGAGAGAGAATGAGGTTGCTGAAGCCAGAGCAGAGGCAGATAAACAAATTGCGCAGGCGAGAGGTGAAGCAGAAGCCCTACGCAAAAAAGCTCAATCGATTACACAAGCTCTTCTGGAATATGAGCGAATAAAAGTGCAGCAGGAAGCGATAAAAAAATGGGACGGTAAATTGCCTACCTCCATGATCCCCGGAAGCTCCGTCCCTTTTGTAAACGTAAAGTGACTGAACAAACTCCTGCCCCGGGAAACCGGGGCTATGCTATAATATTTCCATGTTCATCGCATCGATGGATGTGAGCGAAGAACTCTGATGGATCTACTCCCTTACGATACGCTGGATCCACATGATGTACTTCAAAGTGCAGGTGTAACGAGGTTGTGGCGAACAATCCAGCTCTGGAGAAGTAGTACCCTCTCACGATTTCTTGATTTTCTCGTAGATCTGTTACCGGTTCTACATGACCAAATCGATAGAAGAGACCTGAGGCTCCACTGGCATCTATGTATTTGTATCCGCCGTAGTCTTCAATTCGCATAATTACAAGGGATTCGTGGGCACGAATGAGGCCATCATATTCTTTTCTTGGCCAGATGGTTCGTAAGTCCCAGCCTGGATGGAATTGTTTTTGGCCGTTGAGGATTCGCCAGCCATACGGTGATGTGACTCGGATTCGATCTTCTGGACCGGTTGGTGGAATGAAAACCTTAAACTGCATATTTTACCTTGATCGGAATAGTTTTACAAATCCAGACAGGATCCAGTTGAACACAATCCTGAATCCTACATACAAACC
Organism: Leptospirales bacterium; assembly: GCA_050305335.1. GTDB lineage: Bacteria > Spirochaetota > Leptospiria > Leptospirales > Leptonemataceae > JBNLFC01. Next base: position 26,436 of record JBNLFC010000001.1, on the reverse strand, counting down.
GAGGGCCACAAGGGCCAGAACTCCTACGACGATACCTGCAATTTTTGCAATTTCCATTTTATCCACCCGCCAGTATTGCTACTACGCCAGTTATGAATCCGCTGAGAAACCATAGGCCTCCTCTCTGGATGTCTCCCCACAGAGTGTGGTCTTCGCTGGGTACCTGGAATTCTGTGCAGAAGTCATGTCGGCATATGCGGTAATGCTGGATTACCCAGACTGAGTCGCTTCGCTTTGTTTCGACGAGTTCCAGTACGGGGTCTGCATTTTCTCGTTGTTCCCAGGTTTGTCGCATTCCAACAAGACAGCTCTGGTATTTTAGCCGATCATACTGGTACTGTGTGCAGCCGGCTCTACCAGGGGGAGGAATCACCTCAACTTCTGGTCGAGTGAAACTGGAACAGGAAAAATTACTCAGCAGAATTGCTGATATCAACACAAAACGAGTGACGTTCATCTGGATCTCCTATGTTTGAAGTGAATTGACAGTTTTCATAATTTGTATCACCCAGGTAATCCACCGGTCGAGTTTGATTCGCCGGCACGGTTGCATCCGGTCGTTTGAACCGATAATAGATGTATCTCACTGACACGTTTATTACAATCAGTATAATAATACCAGCGATTGCAATCGATGTGATTTTCCAATTGGCTACAAGAAATGAACCAACCGATTTTAGTTTTTCAATCATTCTTTTCTCCTAATAAATGGCAAACTTTTCAACATTCCGGGTAGAGGAGTCCCTTTTATCACTACCGAAAACGATGGCGAAAGAGTTACGATTGCCACTGCCAGACCGGCAGCCCACGGTGGAATAACTGCTCCCATGATTTGAAGATTGACTGCAACAGGATTCAAAAATGCTATAGCAGAAAATCCCAGAGCTCCAACTCCAATTATAAAAAATAATATGCTGTAAACTTTCTTCATAATTTATCCCCTATTTTGTCTTCTGAACGTTTTGGTAATACTGCGATAATTTCATTTTTCATGTGGTGCATAGATGATTCTATTTTTTTGTGAAGATCTTTTATATTTTCGTTAAACTCTTTTCGAAATTCTTTTAGATCAGTGTCCAATTGATTTATCTTACTATCGGTAGCTGAGGCCTGTGTTGTTGTAACACCATCCAGAACCGCGATTTGTGTTTTCTGTTCAGCCAGCTCGTCTTTCAAGTGGGAAACCTCTTTTTTAAGATCTTTTATCTGGCTATCCCGGTCTCTATAGATATAGCTACCCAGACCAATAATAGATCCCAATCCTAAATTTATCCATAATTGAATATCCATCGTCACGTCTTTATTATAAAATTTAAACCTACGTTCTTCATTTTTGTTTCGTTTCCGGTTCGTGGAGTTCCATTTGTCCCATCGCTTAAATGTCCCAACTTACCAGACACTCCCTGTTTTGTTGAATTAGCATATAGAGGAGCGAAATTTGAGCTTGCGGAAACAGAGTTGGCGTAGTTCTGTGCATCAGAGTATCCATAATACGTAGTTCCGGATACTGTCACACCTATCTGTGCGTCCTGAAACTGATCATCGTCTTTGTGTCCCATCACGACAGAAACATCCTGAGTATATCCGGTTGATGTTCCTGCTCCACGCGGTGCTGCGCCTACCATGTCAGGCACGTTGAAATGAGTTGAATCTGCCGTTCCGTTCGGTATGTATCTCAATGTATGAGTTCCGCTCTGAGTTCCTGATGTATCTATCGCAGTAGATGCTATTGCGTTTGCATATGATGTTGCAAGATTAAAACTATTCGCGTCTATATATATTACGTAATAATTTGTATAGGCTGTCAACCCGGTAGGCAGAGATCCGTCGGTGGTGAGTTCAACTCTATCTCCTGTCTGCATTCCGTGACTGGTGAGAGTGACCACGCCAGGAGTCGCAATAGTAACTGTAAATGTGCCTTTGCTCGGGCATATGATGTCATAAAGATCTGCATAGCTCGCCCGCAAAACAGAGCTTCCATCGCACATCAGGTAGCCGGATGGGGCCGATATTCCACCATAGGGAATCACTATTCCAGGAGGAAATGTCGTCGCGGATGGGGAAACCCATGTCGGATTTGCGGACGCCCCGTTGGTCTGTAATAATTGACCGCTGGTTCCAGGAGCCAGGTAGGCCCAACTTGACGAACCACGGTACAGAATATCCCCCTGGGCGGCGGATCCCAGCCAGTCGAGTAGAGCAGAGAGAGAGTCCGCCATGTCCGCAGATTGGATCTGCTCTATCAGGCCAGCCACTATTGCAAGCGGCGTACGGGCGGTCATTACAAACCTACAATTTTATTAATTCGGATAACGAAATCAGTTGTGGAGATCGCCTCGCCAACTTCGCAAACAAATTGTCCCGTTGTAGATGGTGCAGTCGACGTCAGCTTTCCGGCTGTAGATGGATCTAAATAGTAAATAGATCCCGGAGTGAGACCGCCAGATCCGCCAGTTACTGCATCCCATTGCCCGGTCGTTGCACTCATTACCCCGGACACTTTTACGTAGCCGGTTCCACCTGAGGAAATGGAGGCATCGATTACCAGTCCGGTTACGATACTGGTCCCGGATGCATTCGCTCGGGCAAAATCCTGGGTTCCCCCCGCCTTCGTATAGAGCGGCGTCCCGATCGGAGCCGGACTCGCATTGTCGTTCTGTACTCCAACAACGTCGGCCTGCACATCCAGCGTGTCTCCAGACTGGAGTTGCTGAATCTGTCCTCCGTTAACTACAAGAGCTTTTCTCAGTGCCATTATACCCTCCTAATACCTTACAGGTGGTGAAAAAAGTAGTTCAATTATATTCGCACTTTTCGCCGTGGCAATTTTCTGTACGAAACCAGACGTCGGCGCTGTTGTCGACAAATTTCCCGAGCCATTAAGATAGAGCTCATCCCCCGGGTTCCAGGTCCACGATGTGTTTGTGACTGGCCCGATCACAATCACGGACGTGCTCACGTCCTTCTCACATGCGGCAATGGTAATTCCAGCGATTCTTCCGATGTGATTTGTATTCGACGAGTCCGCAATGTATCCGGTCCAGGTAACGATTGACCACGCCGGCGTGATTTGCTGCATGACGATGTCCTGCGCCATTTTTGCAACGGTGAACGCCGCAGGGTTTATGATCACTGATCCCGGAGCGGTCAAATCCTGCACCAGGGTGGTGAGTGGCCTCTCCTGTGTGACGGTCACATTCTGCTCAACTGGCTGTACGATTACTGTCATGGTTCAGTTGCCGCCCCCACAAGAATAAATCTTCCCCGAACCATGGATATCGTAGGGCTCCCAGTCTTGATTGCCAGAACATCATAGTAGGCAGTCACCGCCGCTGAAATGGCCCACAGTTCCGCAGCGGTGGCAGAGATAGAATACTGGCATTGTGCCGCATCTATGATAGCTGTCGTGAGTTCCATCAACGGATCGGTATCTCCGAAATCCTCGCGCACCTGGGCCTTGATCTCATAGTCCGTCAGGTCAATCAGAGGATTATCGTCAGAGTCCAATGACTGGAATGTGACCAGTAAATCGGCGTTCTGGTTTGCTCGTATATCGTAAGTATCAGCCATTATACAAGTCCGGCGTCCTGTAATTCCATAGGAAATTTATATCGATTTGCAGATCCCCACGGTCCATCTATTACATAAATAGTTCGATAGGATGAGAATATATCACTTGTAACTATAGAGTTATTCGAAAATAAAACCAAATCATGACTTCTCTGAGCATCTGCAACTGATAACGTATATGGGCTTGTAGCTGATTCAGAAGAAGGATCAAATAACAGATAATCAACGTAGTCATTAGTTCCATATTCCTTAACAACTTTTAGTAAAAACAGTCCAGAAGGTAATAATTTTACTGTTCCATATAAAGATTTCGTTGCACTTATTGAAGCAGTTCCTGACGCTGGCGTTGCCGTCTCAGTTGCTACATTGAAAATATAGAGATTATAAGCAGTTCCACCAACAGATCCTCCTACTAATAGAACATTCCCATCCACACCGCATGCCCCAAACATATCAGCACATGCGGTAATTGATATACTTGGAGTTCCAGAAGCAGGCGTTGCCGTCTGGGTTGCCTCATCGAAAATATAGAGATTTGTTGCAGTAGGACTAACAGGAGCAGTCAATAGATAATCACCAGTTGCTAATGGTATGATTTCCAGTGTGCCTGTACCGGTAGTTGATATACTTGGAGTTCCAGAAGCAGGCGTTGCCGTCTGGGTTGCCTCATCGAAAATATAGAGATCATATGAAGATCCAGTATCAGTTACCGAGATTAGAACGTTTCCATTGGTTAACTTTTTCACGCATGGTCTGAATGATGCTACTGATGCTATTACAGTTAACGTAGGTGTGCCAGAAGCGGCTGCGATTGATTCAGATTCCGGGTCAAAAATATACAATTTGTATGTTGTAGTAGATGCGTATACAATTATAAGAATCTTTCCATTATTTAATAAGCACCCATCAATCGAATTTACTCCTGCGCTTGTTACTGATATGGTCGAAGATCCTCTTGCTGCAACGAAAGATCTTGAAATTCTATAATATATTATAAAATCATAGGTCGTTCCTGATGCATAATAGCATACTAATATCATATCGTCATTTAAACGGATATGTTTTGCCGCTGCTGAATTACCTCCATTATCAGCCATGGAACGAACTGAAAATCTTAATTTTTGATAATCAGATATCAAAGCATAATTTTTAGATGATACGTTATTTACTATAGTTGAAAATTGACTTAAAATGGTAGTAGGTCCATTAATAGAATCCACACCATATAGATAATACTCCAGACTGTGCGCTTCAAGGTCTGTTATTCTTGACTCATGATCTGTTGCAATATTATCAAGATATTGTGAATTTGCCCAGATCTTCTCATTATTTCCGCGCATCTGATCGCCCCGAACAAATGAGTTGTCCTGAAAATATGGATTTGCTGCTGTGGATAATGCAGGGTCTGTATAAGGCAATGTCATGATACCGCTCCTATGTCTTTAACGTCGATAAATGTATAATCTGGATTTGTGGGAGTTGTGTATAGAAGAACAAGTTGATTCAGAGTAGGTTTTATCTTTCTGAAAAGATAAACAATCATTCCCAGATTTGAAACTCCTGCCGTTGTAAGATCCATTTTGATGTTTATTCTTCTCGGGTAGATTACGAATTCCCCGAAAATCCCGTAATAGCCATATCCCTCACTCGGGCCACTGGCAGATGGTTGAATCGTAGATGAAACATATCCATTTTCAGCAAATACAGTTGACCCCGGATCTGGAGCTACTTCGTATATCACCTCTCCCTGGTTCACATTTGGAGTTGTTGTTTTGCGCCATGCTGCTCCGTCGTAATAGTATATCGCTCCCACGTCCCCGGTCCCGTCATCGGCAACACCACAGAGATCACCGGCAGAAGGGCTTCCTGGTAGACTCCCGAGATCGGCCACGTCCTGCATCATTGACACAGCGGAGGTTGCCCGTGGTGTCATCCATACGATATTTCCACCGGACAGATATCCACGTGAATAATAAGTCGCGCTCGAAGCGGTTTTATCCCACCCGGTGGGCGCCGTCCATTCAAGTGCCGTGTATACTGTCGCTGCCGGCGTTGCCGGAGGAGTTCCCGATGTGGAATAGATGATGAGAGTCTCTGCGAATCTCGCAGGAAGATCCAGACCAATTTCTATGGTTCCGGCACCTGTCATCCACTGTAGCGGCGCTGCCGCCAGAAATTCAAAAAGCTCCTGGAAACACATCGCAATGCTGGAAGGGTATGATTTAGAAATATACGTTAATAGTGCAACTGATTGTTCTATTGTTCCTCCGAACCATCCTATCCCGTTTTCGTTCAGCAATCTCAGAAGCCATGGTGTCATTGACACCGTGACTGCCGAGTAATCCCTGGTTGCCCATAGGCGGAATGTTTCGTCAAACAGATTTACCTGAGCTCCCCATCGAGCCATCACCGCATCGAACCACGCGACCATGGCCGCCGTTTTTGCGGTCTGGCCAGAAGAGAAATCGAAATACCCTGGCGCGGTCAATTCACGGAATGTTGGATCTGTATAGATCATGTCTCGGTCACCGTTACCGTGATGAGTGAGGGGTCAAGATACACGTACCGGTCATACCATGATGTCGAGTCAGAAAAAAGAGCATCGTTCACGAAATCCACTACGGCAACCGTGCTCCCGGTCGGTGCGTCAATACTCAGGGTATAGGCACTTTCACCGGATTCGTTCGGGTCCAGTTCCACGGTCAGGACATCACATGTCAGATAGTTTATCCCGGTCACGGTCTGCGCCGTAGCCTCGTCAGAGATGAACGCCCGTACCTGTTCTATTGCGATCACCGGCCCGATTTTATCGACGATTCCATCCGACGCCAGAATCGCAGGCGTTGAATTGACCGCCGATGGTAAAGGGCTTCCTGCCTCCTGAAATGAGCAGTTGAAATTCCCCGCAGCTCCCCCGTAGAAATCAAACAGATTTTGAACGAATTGCGTGGCGAAAGCCCGGGCAAGAATTTCTTTCTCTTCGCTCGCCGTGGCCGCGTCGAATGAAACCGAGATCTCACAGTTGAGAGTCCATTGCACCACCTGGGCAGGCGCAATGGTGAATGTCTGCGGGAAGGTTCCCGTGTAGATTATTCCGGTGAGAAGCGGATGAATCGTTGTGGATGTCCGAAGGATGTTTCCGAATTCGAATCGACTCACCAGCACATTGATTGCGTTCTGTATCTCCTCACTTCCGGCGGTTTTCCCGGATGGGAGAAGGATCACGCATGTATACCCAACCATTACAATCGGGACCGGTGTGGTGTAGTTACTCTGTGTGTTATTCACATAGATGCGAGCAGCTTCATAGTAATCCAGAAGTTCTTTGATTGCTGCCGGTGTTGCCTGTTCGCTTGTGTTGTTTGATTTTAAATACGTTAATCGGCTGATATATTCGGTGTCTGTCTCCTCATCCCGTCCATCAACGAACGGTTGAGGGTTTGTCACAGTAAGTCCTAGAGAATTTGTGAATGATTGCAAAGCAGGCAGATTCTGTGCAATACCTGAGCTTACAGATGTGACACTGGAATAAACGGTTGCCATTGTTCCTACAGATGTCGCAGTAGAGTTGGTGTAGGTGTTCCCATTTGGAGCGGTGAAAACCGTACCAGACGGGACAGAAATCGTTCCTCCCGTGGGATTATATAGAGATAGATAACCGGATGCGGTTCCGGCGTCCAGTCGAGGAGTTCCAGGATTCTGGAGATCGATATCGGATCCGGTGGGGTTAAACTGCTTCACATATGATGCATACGCGGCTTGATCCAATCTCATAAACACCTGAGCCAGCCATGTATTTATCTGATCCTCCACTGATCCAGAAGGCACCTCCACTCCGGCGGTCTCCGCGTCCTCCAGCGTGAGAGTGAGTGCGTCGTTTAAATCCAGAACCGTATATTTTCCGTTTTCATCCAGCATCATTTCGCCTGTATGGAATATTGTTTAGTTGTACTATTATACGAAACCGATTCTACTGTCATGTACTTATTTCCGATGCGAGTCAGATCAGAGCATCTATCCTGCACCGATTGAGATAGAGTCCAGATCAAGGCATTTCTACCAAATGTTTCATCGGGAGTCCATGTACCCTGAATGCACCTCACCTCTGATTTGAAATTCTGACCGGCCGGATTCGTAGCCGACTTTAGATGGTTTGATGAATCAACCGCAAAATTTCCGTCATCGTCCAGCATTATCATTGTGGTGGTCCTGTAGGTGCTCCTGGAGAAGATGTTGAGTGAGTATGAGTCGTCATATTAACAGACCCGTTCATAAAAGTTCCATTTACCGTAAGATCTCCATCGACCTGTAGATCATTACTACATGTTACAGTTTTATCAGCTCCATCAAAATCAGCATCCCCGCTGATTGTTGCGTTTCCGTCCACGGTCAGATCACCGGTCACATGTAGATTTCCGTCTACAGTCATATCACCGACAAATTTAAAATCGCCCGTCAACTCAAATTCTGTCGAGGTTTGGACCACGGCCACGATTCTACCGCAAGCCTCCGATGCTTCATAATAGCGATGAATCGCGGAATTGTCCAGGTTGTTTCGAGTCGTCAAAATAAGAACCTTTTCCCCGGCATGAGGGGTTATCCCCTCCACTACACCAACCGTGATATCAGGGTGAAGAGTTCCATCGTGCTCGGTAATCTGAGGCGTAACTGTCCATGTATTTGCCTCGGTTCCGGCGCTTACCACCTCTGCGATAAAAGCATCGGTCATACTCCCCCCGTGTAAATTTTGTTTTCCAGAAATGAATCCAGCTTGAAATTGTTGATCAACCAGTTGTTTGTTCCTCTAATCGTCACGCTCGTTTTATAGCGATTATCGGTGTAGGTATATTCAAGCACATAGAATCGATATTTTTTTACAGGAACACTGCCGGCCATGTATACCCCTGGCATCTGGCGCAGGTTTGCAAATTGCCCTTCGGTCATTGAGTCATCGTAAACAGTCAGGCTCTCAAATAATTCGGCATCGAATGCTTCAGCCTCAAATGTACAGGAAGCGTAATTCTGTAGCGAAAAACTGGACATGATCTTTGCGCCGGTCACATATCCATTGAAGCACATTCCATTCCCGTATCGGTCAGGTTTGTCTGAAGGGGATAGCGATTTTATGTAGATCGTTTTTTCATCCGAATTTATGCGATATGCAAGATTGTTGTCCCGGCAAACCTCACTGATGACAGCATTGATCGGAGCTGGCGGATAGTATCTTTCCACTACCGGGAAAGTGCTCGTCAAAGAATCGTCAGAGTTTACTGTGTAACCCTGACCACTCAGGATCGTGCTCAACTGCGAAACCAGAGGAGTATTTTTTTTCAGACTCACCGCGAATTGAAGACGAATCACCATTGAGTCATAGTCCGCCCCCTGAAGGATCAGGGAACTATTCAATCTTCGCGAATCGAAATTGAACGGAGTAGAATACAGCATGAATGTTCGGGTTATTGTGTCTGTGCTATTGCTGTTTGTCTTTATCACCATCGCGCCGGTAGGGAAAAAAACTTCCGGGTCAATAATGGATCGGCTCGCATTCGATAGAGAATTTATATTCTCTTCGCTGATATATTGTTTTATGTTCAACGCTCCTACCAGGGACATGGGAGCGTTTTCGATGGTAGCCTGGAATTTTGTCTTTATCGCATCACCGTAGTTTATCCCGGAGTGAGTGAATGAGCAGGCATAGTCGAGAGAATAAATCTTCAGATTCGCGGTGTTGATTCCTTTTCCTTTAGCAGCCTGAACACCGAGAGAGGAAACGTAACGCATTATTTGAGCTTCGGAATATTGCTCATCCGATCGAGTGTAATCAATTATCACTATCGGATCAACCGTATCTCCATTTCCAGGTTTGTAGATTATAATCATACATAGTCGACCTGATAAAATTTTGTGCCTTCCGCAGTCGGATCACCGTCCGCGAAACAGCCGCTTGAAAAATATCCTCCCGTGAGATCAATCCCAGGCACAACAGAAACGGTGCCCTGCAATACTGGTTTCCCTGTTGTGCAATCATAGATTTGAGAAACCTGAAAATTCGATCCCATCACATACAGATTGCGAATTTGAAACCCGGCAATTTCCCCGCCCTTACAGGTGAATTGTTGCATAGAGCTTTCTGAGATCTCTGTAAACTCCAGCGTAGAGGAGACGATTGCATCATCTATCGAAGTGAAATACGACATTACAATAGACTCCCTATAGATGAACCAACACCTGGTCCAACCAGTTGATTCGCGAGATTTGCCGCCACTTTCGTCAACAATGTAAACGAAGGATCGCGCTTCATCAGTAATTCTCTGAGAGTTACATCAACCACTACCCCGCGCTCTGCCTCCTCTTTCGCATGTTCTACATGATCTATGTACCAGGAGCTCGTGAGATATGGATTTTGAATTGAAAATGCACTGAGAGGCATGAACATATTTAGAGCCATGATTGGTTGAAATCCGTCTTTCATTGAGCTCAATGCGGACAATTGCGAGGATACGAAATTCGATGTAATTCCTGATGTGTTTGGAAAAACTCCTCCGAAATTTGCAAAGGAAGAGGCGATAGTAGATAGCTGTTGGATGGCTTTTGAGACTGTCTCAACAACCTCTTTTTTTATATTCGGAGTCTCGGAAACTATAACGCGAAACGTAAACTCACTTCCATTTCGCGCGCTTTTTAAAAACAGGTCACCTGCGGTAAGTTGCATTCCTGGCAATGTGCTGGATGTCCTTGCTCTTTCAGTGGTGGTTATCCCCATGATGAAATTTGGTACAGGATTCTGCCGGCTCGGAAGACCGATGATAATAGGAAGATTTGTAACTCCCTGAGTCATTCCACCCAACAGGTTTTGAGGATCGAATGAGAACGATGTCATGGGGTGGCCTTCCGATAATTATTTGCAGGTGCAGGAGGTCCCATGAGATCGTTTATTTTTTTGGCAGCAACGGTAAGAGCTGAAACCAATTTTCCCATTCCATTATTTAATGCGGAGTCAATTGTGTTTATAGTATGCTGTAACTGAATAGCACTTGAAACGTTAACTCCTTTTTCCCCCAGCATCATCTGAGCTCTTTCTCTTTCCAGATTATCAAATGTAGTTGTAACTCCACGAATTACAGCGTCAGTCTGTTTGAACATTTCATCTTTGGGAATCATGTCCATCATCTGGGACATGATCTCCTGTTTCGCTGAGGGTGGGAGAGTGTTTACCTGATCAGCGATTTTTTGCATGAAAAAACCTTTATCAGTTCCCAGTGCCGCAAAATTACCTGTCGCCAGAGATGCCGCCTGAGTTACATCGGTAGGATTATTCATGTCTCCATAAAGTCGCTCAACAGATTTGCGTAGATGCTCGCCGACTACACCGAATTTCTGCCCCATTCCCTCTACAAGGGCTCTCTGGCTTGCAACATCAATATCGACTCGTTGTTTGCGCAAAAACCTTTCGTTGCCGGCACCCATTATGTTGTGAGCTACGTTTTGTGCTCTTGCGGTATCTGCTACTATATTCGCTGAAGATTTTACCTGGTCCTTGAATGTTTGCGCAGCATCCACCAGAGTGCCTGCCATTTTTCCTACAACCATTCCGATGGGGCCAAAGGCGGATGCAACTCCCTCCAGAACTGCTTTAGTTGCCGCCCCGGTTTGCAACGTACCTACTCCCGCAGCCACTCCAGCGGTTCCCTGAGCGAATTTTGTCATTTTCTGGCGGAGCTCTTTATTGCGATCATCGGATTTTTCTTTCCGATAGATCTGTTCCATTTTCTGGACGGTTTCATTCTGTCCTGATTGAGGAGCGTTTTTTTGTGCTGCCTGGATCGCGGCTGCTGCGGGTTGGCCTCCCATCTGAGCAGCCCTTTGTGCGGCAAAGGATGGAGTATACCCACCTGGGCCAGCCTGCATTAAAACTTTCTGAGGCTGTGCGAATTTCTTTTTTTCTTTCTCGATTTTCTTCAAAGACGAGAGGACTACGTCTTGCCCTTTTATTCCGAGTCCTAAAACTTCGCGTATCATATAAGGCCTTTTCCTCTGTACTCATTCCAGCGGGAGTAGATTTTCTTGAGAGTAATTAAATCAATTTCTTTCGCCTCTGTCAACGAGATAACTCGCATTGCAATCATATCGATGATATCTATACCGGGTGAGATGGTTCGACCAGACTGATCAATCAGGCCAAGTAAATCTGAAAAAAAAACTTCCTGGTAATCAGCACCAGTAATTGAAATTCATCTACCCCGATAGGACATTTGTTTTTCACATCGGTCAACGGATTTCCATCGACTGAAACGCAACCCTGAACACACATTTCCGAAAACGCCTCAGATATTCCTCTATCCAGCATTTGCGAAATTTTGAAAACGTTCTTCGGAGAAAGGATTTCAAATTTCTTGCCGGCATACTCATAGACTACTCTATCCTCCTCCAGCTCCAGAACCTCAGCATCAAGGCACACGCTCATTTTTCTCTTCATTCTCTCCAGCTCAGGAGCAGAAGAGCGGAAAATTTTCATGAATTCTTTTTCTTCTTCGGTGGGCAATTCTGCAATTGCGGCCTCCAGTTCCTCTCCGGTGAGTTTAGCAATGAGCTCATCCTCATTCACATCAAAAGTTTTTGACAGGAATGAGGCGCGAGAAACTCGAATCAGATTCATACTGGATTTCCATCTACATCCAGAATCTTAATCGTTCCATAATGCAGAGTGAATTTAGTAACTACTATATCGTTGGACATTACCCTGGCCGGATGATTTGTGAATTTGCAATCTTTGTGAGAGTGAGTCCGGATTTGTGAGTTGTCCTGATCATTTCTTTGATATCTGAAATCGAAATCAAACATCGGTTGCGGGTTTGCATATGCATAGTTTTGCAATAGATCTGCAAAACTTCCATCTATGATGGTCAGATCTCTCTTCCCTGCAATAGCAAAAATATCGAGATACTGACCGGTAACTCCATCATTAGACGCAAACCATCTCGTACGGTCCTTGTCCGGCTGAGGTTCTCCTAGGAATTCTTCCTCATTGAACAGAGTATCTGATTTCAATACCAATGGCGAATAGTTAGTATCATGAGGAGTCAACGTCATGATTATGGTTGCAAAGTTCATTGATGTAGACATCATTTAACTCCTTAAGAGAATGTGAAATTGATTATCAGATAGTGGTCTGCACTGAATCTCTGAATAGAGGCGTAGATCGTACCTGACGGCCAGATTCCAGTGACCTTCCAGTTAGAAGATAATTGAGTAACCTGCGCAGCCGTGAGGGCACCTACGCTGAAATCAGGAGCCCCGTTCTCCTGCGATAGAATAAGACCGAGATCAAAACAGTCAGTGAGTGCCCGACGTACCAATCCCAGCACTTTCTGTATACCGGCATCATCGTTTGTAACTCCGGTCTGACCGGCTGCCTGAAGGGCGTTATGCACATAGACATAAACGTAGTCTTCAATATAGTCCCCGGATGTAAGAGCTTCAATCTGATCAGTCAATGCCGGGTTTACATCATCATTCATCTGAGTGTCATAAACAAACAATGAACCGGCCCGGTCCTTCGCGCCATTATATTGCGCAAGAGATGCGTTTTCTATCGTAGAACGGGAGGTAGTGCTGTAGTCATCCGCATAGACCCCCAAAAAATCATGCGCATCTGAGAGAGATCCCCATGACCTCGCCAGAGCCGGACCGTTGATTACAAACGAGAGAAGAGCAAGGGCAATATTGTCGTAAGCGTAAACCGGAGATCCTCCCACCGTAGCAACCTGACTTTGCGAGTTAGAAACGATTGTTTTAAACCCGCCGTCCGATCCGATATCTCCACCGAGCTGAAGTTCTGTGGGGAGTGTAATTACTCCGCCGCTTTCCTCGACTGAATAGGTATGCACCACGATTTTTTTGTATGTGCGCGGGCCCCATGTCTGGATGGTCGCAAGGTCCGCAAAATAGTCAGTGCTTCCCGCTCCACCTGTTCCATCTCCATTGTACCGATCGGCGATCGTGATGAACGACCAGTCACGCGGATTTTTGTTTGCGTTAGAAAGCTCCGTACTGGTTACGCCAGTAGGAGATGAGAGAATGTACACATAGCTGTAGGCGTAAACCTGAGCGAATGTTACACGAAGAGCATTTATGAGTCCATATTGAGTCGGATTTGCCGCAACGAAAGCGTCGTAATCGCTGTCGTTTATTTTGTACAATCCGGTTTCTGAGTCCGCAGAGTAACCACTCACTGTTTCACGTGTAACAATCATCACCGATCTGGTGAGAGAAGCAAGTGTCCCTGTTGTTGCGAGACTCTGTATTTTAATAAATTCTGCTTGAGCCATTGGTTAATCCTGCGTATATGTTACCGCGTCGTCAATATCTGTTGCGAGAGTTGCATCCGGGACATCCAGTGCATATCCGCACACCGCTCTGAATTTTGCAATCAGAAAAGCCGCCGGAACCGGCGATCCAGTTCTCATTTCGAATTCATAGTGAATCTGCATTGATAAAAGATCTGCTATAGTTGTCTCTTTCCCATCGTCGTCGACCGTTTCCAGCAAACCAACTGTGATATCTGAAAGAGCATTTTTCGCCGCTTCAAACGGGACGAAATGCAATGTATCATTGATAAACTCATCATCAGGACTTGTGAAAAACGAAAGTTGGTATTCAAACTCTGTCAGAATCCCCGCATTTTCCGATGTCCAGTAATGCGGAGTGAGCTGGCGGATGTACGTCTGCATGTACGGATATGTAAATTCTTTCTGGTCCCGGAAACGAGTCTTGAGAATGGCTACATCTATTCCATACTTGATGATCGGGCATTTTACATTTTTCGACTCCAGATACTCGTTGAGTTTCTGGTTTATAGCGTAATAGCGCTGTAAAAGAGTCAGCCCGCTCATACAATCGCGGCCCCCATCGCCGGGACGTCTGCTATAAAAACGGAAATGTTTTCGGCTATGGTGTAGTCCACGACCTTCATCACCGTGCCATCGGCCCTTGTAATTTTATCCGGGGCCGTGGTAAACTCGTCTGCGATTGAAATGGAAACTCCCTGGTTCAGTGTAACGCCTTTCTCCTGCAATCTCTGAATTTCATTCGGCTGTAGATTCACAACCCGGGCCATTTTTTTTAATTCGCGCGTGTAAACCTGGAATGATCCATCACCGGCTGGAACCTGAGTTTTAATTTTGAAAACCACTTCCTCTCCAGCGTTTCGGGCAATTGCCATAGATGCCAGATCTCTCGTGATGTAACTCATCTTATCCCATCCATGCGGCCTGCCGGCGCGCTGCTATTCTCCTGCGATATCGTTCCGGATCATTCGACGTAAACGATGTAGTAACTCCCTGGGAGGAAACCGAGTTTATCTCAGGGAATTTTCCATCTATTGCGAGCATCTGGCAGGCGGTGTCAAGAACCTGGGCATCAAAATCATCTGAGCTGTAGTAAGCGTCTTTAACCTCTCGCAGAGCGGCTGTCAGATATACGGTCAGATCGGAGTCACTGACCGCAGGGTTCTGAAGCCTCATTTTAAGCTCTGCGAGATATGTTAAAGGATCAGCCATTATGCAGCCAACGAAAATTCCATCATAAAAGCACCGCCGTAATGCATGAACATCGGGCCGCCGAAAAGGTACTGCGATCGGAAATTCATGATCGTTGCGGAAACGTTTTCGCTTACCACATACGGGATTGCGGTCTGGCCTGGCATGATCACAGGCTTGTTTTCCTGCGCGCACCCCATGGCGACCGCCAGCATGTAGTTGTAGGAATTGCTTCCACCGATTCCGTTGCTCGCTCCATAGTTGAGCAGAGAAGAGGGAAGAATCCGGATATTTCCAACGATCTTTCCTTCCGTTGCGGTAGTTACCATCTCGTTCAATTGTTTGTTGAACGTTCCCTGACCTGTTCCACCGGATTGAGTTCCG
Source organism: Leptospirales bacterium (assembly GCA_050305335.1). GTDB lineage: Bacteria > Spirochaetota > Leptospiria > Leptospirales > Leptonemataceae > JBNLFC01. The sequence continues at coordinate 10,945 of JBNLFC010000001.1, read as the reverse complement.
GGATATTGCATTGCCAGAGCATACCAGGAGGTGGGCACGAACAACACCCATTCTCTCGGTGTGAAATTTACGTTCTGTTGTGCGGCAAGAGACATCAGTCGAACAATGTCCTTGTACATCAGAGATGGGTCAACTGACAGATCCAGAGCAGCGGAAACGCTGGTTGGTTTGTAGTTGTAGTTCTGAATTTTCTGAATAAGTTTTGTGGTATTGGAATTCCAATCCGAATAACCTGCTGGAGCAGGTGTAGCGGTGTTCCAATCTGCCAGGGCCAGTTGAATTGCAGAGGACAGAATGCCATAAGATCCACCGACGTTCGGAGTGTAACTACCGGACGCATCCAGACCGAAGGCGAACATCAGCTCGGCGAGTTTCATTACCTGTTTCTGAGAGGACTGAAAATATCTATTCTGAAGAATGAACCCGGCAAGAGCAGGACTCACGGCCTTCTCATATCCCAGGGCCTGGTCTCGCTGCGCCTGAGTGATCGAGAAAACTGTGTCGAGAGTTACCGCGTCTTTGAATTCGTTGTAAAGAGAAATCTGAGTTCTGTTGTTGTCATCCATCAGATGAGATCTCGGGTTGATATCTCCCTGAAGAATTTTCGCAGAACCGGTCACCTGTTCAACCGGTGCTCGGAATCTGCTTTTATCAAGATTCGTTCCGCCCGCCTCGGTAGGAACTGCGAACGCATCTCCAGAGGAGAGAAACGCCTCAACAAATGTTTGCTCTTCATAGAGCTGCCCGGCCAGAAGGTTCAGGTTACCGAAGTGGTCAAAAACAGGATTACCCGCGAGACTGTTGAATGCGAAATCCAGAGCTGCTTCACCAGACATCCCGCGCTTTACTGCGCTTTCTGCCAGCACCATGCTATCTCTGAGATAGCGGGCACCGATATCATGCATGAGATCTAGCCCCTCGCGATGATGTCCGAATTCTGCCGATAGGGCATTAAATGCGGCATTGTGTTTTTCATGCCCGGGGTTTGCCAGAGCCACAGCGGTTTTGATTAACTTTTTGTGCACATCCCGCGCGTTCGCAGCCGTTACAAATTCGGTCTTTTCTCCACGCTGTCTGAGCTGTTCAGCATAGGCATTCGTTGCGGCCATGAAATTTGATACGGTTTGTTCCGCAGGGTTTGTATTGATTCGTTTGATTCCGATCATTTCGTTTTACTCCTTTAGGTCTGCCGGATTACGGATCGACCGGTGAATACATCTGAAAATATTTACAGTAGGACTTCAGTTGATTTGCCATCTGTCGTCCAGGAACCGCAGAGAATACTGCTCCTTTTACAGCTCTGTTATCGCCAGCACTTGAGCTCGTCAATCTACCCTGCGCATCAATATATGCAGTTCCGATTCCCTCAGTGGGGGCATTGGAAGAATCGTAATCGATCATGTACGCCTCCATTGGATATCGCAATACAACCACCGTGTCACCATCGACAAATGTGTTTGGTGATGGGGCAATCGATGTAAGACCGCCAGATTGAAGCGCCTCTTCCAGAACTCCCCAGCCGATCAAAGTATGATCAGCAATTTGGGCCGGATAGACAACTGCATACATGACATTGTTTGAGTCCACCTGGAGGGATACGATCCTGTTATTGGACACGCTCGACACTCCCGCACCAGCCGGGATTTTCAACGGTAATCCCTGCAGACGATGGGTGTCATATTGAAAGGTGCCTGTTTTTGGTTGCGTAGAACCGATTGATTGATGGGATTTAGGCATTTTTTTATCTCCTTCGAATTAGATAACGTTCATCAAATCAGCCAGGGACGTTTTTGAATTTTGAGCATCTGTGGATGTTTGAGGTTTTTTAAGCTCTTCGCGTTTTGCATTCAGAGCGGAAATGAGTGCGGCGGGTTCAGTTTCCTTAATACCTACCAGTGACGCAAGCTCTCTGAGAGATGGGGTTTTTGGAAACGTAACTCCCAGATTAGTCGAGAAATCGGTCACCATCTCCTGCGAAGGGAGGGCGTTGAGGGCGTTGGCAGCTTCCTCTTCCTTTTTTTTATCCGCTTCATCTGTATTTCCTGCGGAAGTTTTTGTAGATGTTGACGTCTCTGCGTTTTTCCCCTTTCCGCAATTTTCTCCGCCAGGAGAAGAGCTGGTAACAGGTTTATCTCCCGGGGATGATTTCAGCTCATTGAGGACAGCGTTTTTAATTCTGTTGGCAGCTTCCTCTTCCTTTTTTTTATCCGCTTCGTATTCGTTCATTGCGGCTTTGAATTCGTCCTTGTCCATTGAGTTTCTCCCGTGTGAATTTTTTCCACTGATTGAATTAAAAATGTCCGTTGCGAGAGTATGAAGGAGTTCATGGTTTTCCTCTTCTACCGCTTTTCTCGCCCGTTCCCAGATAGATTTATCCGGCTTACCATCCTGATTCCCAGAGTCAATTGAATTTTCCGCTTCAACGGCGTTCATTGCCACGATCACGTTTTTGGGGTCTCGTATTCCTGGCAGGATAGCAATGTGATTGTTCACGGCCTTTTTTACGATCGCATCGTAGGGCTTCCCGTTCGGCGCAGTCCCGGGTGTTTTTTCTACACGGAGAAAACTGATATACGCACTCGTACCAAACCCGGGAAGGTTTTTGTTCTCTGCCGCGTACTCAACGTTTTTTTCGCCATGGAGAACTCCACGAGTCATAACCCGTTTCCGTTCTGCATCCCACCAGACCTCAGTCGGCCATCCGTCTACATCTCGGTTGTATTCGGAGGTGTTTTTTTGATGAGTCTGAACCTGGAATGCGGATCGTTTCACAGTCTCCAGATATTCCGGATCGCTGATGGCCTCTGCAGAATAGAAGAGTCTGGTTTTCTCGGGATAAGCCTCTCCGAGTTCTCCAGGCTCATATTCCAGAACATCCTCGGCAATAACCGGAATTTCGATTTCCGCTGTTTTGATTTTTTGGAAATCTACTGCTGCATTGAGAGCCGTGGCATTCATAGCGCGGCCAACAGTCTGTTTTTTTGCGGACCGTTTCCGGGCCTTTTTCGGTTTAGGTTTTAGGAGTGAAAAAACGACCAGCCCGGTTATGAGACCGGTCATCAACGAGGTGAGTGATGAAATTAGTAATATTTCCATTCTTCAGCTATGCTCTTTTCCGTCTCGCATCTGCCACATAATTCAGAAGCGGTTTTCGATATGACGGGGTCGCAAAACATCTGCATCCCCAATCAGTCCCACAATTACCCGTGTGTCTCCGTCCATATTGATCGATCGTTGTCGGCGGATTATCGTAAGAGAAAGTTTTTTTATTCAACATTCGATGCGTTACCCTTACCGCCGAATCCTCTTGAGTATTCCAGTCGTATCGGTCCGTCATCCCCTTCACAACATGATCGTTGATCTCAGTTGCCAGATCGAATGCGGCATCGTCTCCCATCTGGATGGCCTTCGCCTCGAAATTATTCGAGAATGCAACCACACTCACTACTCTGCCCTCTGGTTTTTTTACCCCTGAGAGTAGATCGCGAACTTCTCCGCGCTTCTCCTCGACAAGTTTATCAAGTTCTACTAAAAGTCCATCTTTTTTTTCCGCCGCTACTGAGTTGACCCGATCCGCAACAGTGAGTTGATCTGCCAGCCATGCATCGGCGAGTGTTCTGATTTCCTCCGGGCGGAATGGCCAGCCCTTTTTCCTGTAAAATGCCATGAGCTCATTTTCATAGCGTTTCTTGTATCGGGCCGCACTCTCATAAAACTCTCTCGTGTCCCCTCTTCCGTACCAGACTTTGATTGCAAACTCTCGCAATATGCGAGAATAGGCAGGCGATAAATGTTTAAAAATATTTATCACCAACCATCCCCGTTTTTTTTCACTTCAGCCCGCATGATCCTCCGGCACAAATCAATCAGCTCAACATGTCCGACCGAATCCGCAAACTCCTGGCTTTCGATGATCTTCAATCTGTGTTCGTCTTTCCCGGTGGTCAATTTCTCTGTGATCTCCGTTGATGGAATTTTTACCACCGGCATTTCAATTCCCACAGCCTGCGCCGCCTGAATCCGATGAGTCCCGGTGATTCCCTGAGTCATGTTTGCCGCCCTGTCAATAACGATCAATGGGTCTCCCTGCCAACCGAATTCCTCCATCCGCTTCATCAGGCGCATGAGTTTAGGCTCATATCGCACCTCATGTAGTGGCATGATTTTTTTCGGATCAATTGTCTGTATAAAGGTGCTGTTTTTTGCCTCAGACCCGGATGATTCCTCTTCCTCTGCTGCCGGGAATGCAGAAGGCCTTTCTATCTCCGGAAACTCCCATTCATCGTTCATTACGTCAGATTCCTTGAAGATCCTCTGGAGTTCCGGATATCCCGCCATAGTCACAATGTTGTTGATTTTTTTCGCATCGTTTTCTATCTTTTCGGTCTCTGTCGGCTCATAAAGAGACTCGAAATAAATGTCGAATTCATCCCGGTATTTTCGCCATTTCTCGAATCTCGAATCCATTTCCAGATATTTGTTGATCACGAACCGGTAGATGGGCTCGACCTGCGCCTCCTGAACCTGTGATCGGATATTCTGGTGAGTCGCATGAATGTTGAACGTATTCGCCGCATAGGCTGTATCTGATCCATAGAAATAGTCCGCCATGATTCCGGAAAGCATCCCCTGATATTCTTTTACGATTGTGCTGACCTCTGCGAATCCAGGAGTGAAATTGCTATTCAGGATGTCCAACTTTGCATCCTGCGGTAGTTTGACGGCAGTATTCAGCGAGAGTTTAGAATTGATGTCATCGGTCTGATTTTGCATCATCCTCAGAAGAGTATCATTCTGCCCCTCTCCTCCCCAACTCTGCACCATTACCTGGGCCCGGATTGCTAGGACCTTGATGGTATAGAGATAGATATTCACAGCTTCCGCCGCGTCTTTGAGTTGGTACAATCGATTTTTCCCGATGGCATAAATCGGCTCGAATCCCGGGCAGAGAAAATGAGCGGTGACCTCGTTCTGTAGCAGGTGCCCGAGAACGTAAAGAGAGGAAACGCCGGTCATGTTTTCCCGGAAATCAATCCGGCTGTACTGATAGGATGTGGCATATGTGAACTGAGTGTCGTTGAATATGTTGAATCGGATGGTTCCGTCATCATCCTGAATCGGAACGATGAGAGAGCCGCGCGGCGAAAGATGAGAGTATAAAAGCATTTTCTGGAGCTTCTCGGTAAACCGGGTTCTTTTCAGGACGGTTTCGATTTGCTTTTTGAGCTCTTTATCCTCCATCTCTATCCGTGGTGGTTGCCTGGTTGCGATCTGAATAGAGAGATCAATTGTCTGTGCCAGGGTTGGAATGGATAGATAATAGATGTAATTCCAGATGTACGGGCTGTAATCGATGAATGACGAAATGGTTGTCGGATCGTTGGCGGTGCGGATCTGGAGAGCATGATCTGAGTAGATGGAATTGAACGCTTCCTTAAATCGTTTCGCCTCTGGTAATTCCAGAATAGATTTCGAGAACATAGGGTTTTCGGAAAGAGCATTAAATGCCACTGCCCCGGACATAGAGATCGGTTGCGTGAATGATTTACCCGCTTTCTCTGATAGCACATTGTGAGCAGCTCCCCGGTATTTTGCATAGAGATGGTGGAACTCAGGAGAATCCATGCCTATGGATGATGAATTTTTTGGCGTGTTGAAGGCCGCGTCCTGCTCCAACCTGTAATCTCGCTGCATTGATTCAATTATTCCATTGATGTTCCGCCCGGAAATTACAGATTGAATCTCTCTCACAAGGGTTTTGTTTTCGGCCAGCTTCATGACCGGAAGATCTTTGAGCACCTGGATTGCGGATAATAGCTGGTGAAGATTATATTCTGTACTCATGTTTGTTTTACCTTATATTCATCTTCTTCAATGATTTCAGTAATTCTTTCTTTCAACTTTCCATCTGGATAATAGCGTTCTGTTATTCTTTTTATGGGAAGTTTTGAAACAAAAAAAACCGGATCTGGATGTGTCAGCAATCCATTTGGGCAATATTTGCATGCCTCTGGATTGCTATATGGCAGATGACAATTACAACTTTTCATTCGTCTATCACCTCATAGTCAACATTTTCCAGCAATACTCCCTCCTCATAAAGCGGGTGGTCAAACCCTTTCCGCGCAATAGTTGATGGCGCATTCGGAGTAGTTGATCCCGCGCGAATAATGTCCTGAGTTTCTTTTTTAGCAGATCTTCCTATCTGTGTCAATAACACTGTCAGGTTACGATCTATATCTATATGTCTGCCTGTCAATACCAGTTGTGCAATGTTTTTGAGCTGCGCGTCGAGTAGTTTTTTGTGCTTTTTAACTGCTGCCTCAAGTCCCATCCTGAATGCCGGGCGAGGCGGGATGGTAGCGGTACCGTATTCGTTCCAGATAGCCACTTCTCCCAGATCTGGAGGATCTGTTTTAGATGTCTGTCCGTTTTTATTTTTTCGGCGCGATTTGATCGGATGAACTCCGAAGCGTAGAGATTTCATTCCCATATTCCTATCTGGACAAAATTTCCCTCTTCGCTAAATTCAAATATAGTATAAAAATAAAAATATCCATCTATCTTTTCACATTCGCCATCGGCACTGATTTTAACATGAGATCCCTCATCTTCAAATTTTATTCCGAATGAAGTAAGTAATTCAATAAGTTTTTCTTTATCGCTCATTTTTTACCTCAATCATACTCTCAATGATCATAGCTTTCGCCAGTGAGTCTGCCTGCATACTCTTATAAGGAGTCGTTCTCGCCATATCATATAGCCACTCCAGAGCTCCCTCTATGCCGTTTTCCCTCAGCCATTCAATAAATTCAGGAGATATGCCCACTATCGTTTCCCCCTTTCCGCCATCAATATATAGTCTCGCAAGTTCTTACTGGTTCGCCACAACTCTATCGCACCTGCCAGTGAATCCGCCTCATCATCATGCTCTGCCTTTTTTGTGTAGGCCACAATTGGGTTCAGATAATCCGCTGGCGTATCCTCAAGAACTTTCATTCTCGGTTTATTCCCCGCCACCTCCAGCATGATACGCTCATGTTTATTTTTCGTTTGGTGGAGGACGGTCCAATGATTCTTCGGGCTCAGATTCAATTGTCGTTCCATGTTCCGAAAATTGTCAATGAATGTTTGCGTGGAATCCCCGAGTTGAGACTCTACCTGGACTTCGATCGGTGTGAACCTGTGCAGAAAATTGAGCATGTCTACAATAACTTCGATGTTGGTTATGCTCTTCTGCCAGCTTTTCCCTGTGAATTCAATGGGCCAGTATTTGTTTTCCAGCCCGAATTGCGGGACGAAACCGACAATTGAGAGTGCGGTACGATCAGACACGGTGGAATCAGAGAATGATGTATCGAGAAAGGCGACGAGATACGGAGAGGAGAACGCCGGCACTATCTCGAATGCTCCGATTGAGTTTTCGTCGAAATCGCCCCAGAGCCCGAGGACGGCTCGCATGTATTCTGCCGGGTTCGTGATCTTGAGTTGCTCAATCTGCCTGATGTAGTTTTCCGGCAGAAGGAAATTGTCATAGGTGGTGGTGTGGATAGAATGCAATCGATTGATCGGAATGGTCCCCATCTCTGCCGGCTCGATGAAGCGCTTGTACACATAGTGCATTTTCGAATCCGGGTTTGTGGAAAACCGGATGTAGTTCGGCATTCCAGCCTGGCGGACGCGACGCAAAATTTCGTTCAGGACATCCTCCTCGATCTCGGTAATCTCATCCAGTATCGCCATTCCGATTGTCAGTCCCTTAGGTTTGCCAGGTTTGTCGTATGATCGAAATCGAATTGTAGATCGCTGTCCGCGATTTGGGATGAATACCGCTTCCGGGTAGATCCCTGTCGTGAATTTTTCCAGGAGGATGGAGGGGCAGCGCTCAGAGAATTCCCGCATGATCGTGTCCCGCAACATACCGTAGGTAGGAGCTCCTACCAGAATATCAATCCCCGGCCATTCGATTGCGGTTTTGATTGCAAGCACTACATCAGCAATGCTTTTCCCCGAGCCAACCCCTCCATGGTAGATTGCTATATCCGAGATGCTGTTTACGTACTCAGCCTGTTTCGGAAGGAGCTCAACATCTAATTCAACCTCCATCCTCACTATCCTGTGTCTGTCCTGTGGCTATTCTGATAACGACCTTGCTGTTTGATAGATCGATTTTCGGATTCTCCCCATCTGTTTTAGGTGCCCCTAACTGTCTGGACCACATCCGATGTAATTCAGTTGTGTCACTGTTTTTGATGTCATCTATAATTTTTCGGATGATAATAACATCCACGGCAGGCAGCATTTTTGTGTCTAAATTTTTGAGCTGATCCAGACTCATGGTTTTGTATTTCTGGTAGCGAACCACCTCGTGCCGAGCTTGCTGCCTCGCTTTTTTCTCCTCATCGGATAAGCGAGGTCGGCCCTTCGGATTTCCGCATTGACCTGGCTGAAAAGGAATGAGATTCAAAAGTCTTTTGTCTGTGTTTTTGTCACTGTTTCCCTTTTTTTTTACCATTTTCAAGCCTCAAAAATACCAAGCTGGCCGCGAACTGGCCTAAAATTTTCCATTACCGCATTTATCAATACAAATCCTATTTTTCCAAAAAACCATGGACTGGATGATTCTCTGACTGTATCGACTATTTCCACCTTTCCTATAATTCCGCCTCTGGGTAGATTCTCCGGGCACTCAATTCCCATTCTGGACAGAAATTCATATCCCGCTGGGTCATCTTTTTTTGATGCGTGAATTTGAATCAATCCTCTATATTTTGTATCCCAATTTCTATTTTCTATTGGTTTATGCCCGGAAACAATTGCCCATGCCCAGGGCTGTCTAATGCTGATGGTCTTCAATTTTTGTCCCTCCTTCCCATGTTATTTTATGTTTTCTGGATAGGTTGACAAGATTTTTCATGCTCATAATTACCACGCGATATTTATTTCCTTCCACAAAATCACTTGAAACTACATATCCCATTTTTTCGAACCAAGGGATTACTGGCTCAATTACTCGACAGAAATTGGGTGATATATAGTTCATCAACATTTGACCGATTCCCGACTTTCTATATTCAGGCAATACATTGATAGCCGTCAGAATATTTTTTCTCATATTTACCAGGGCGACGGCTGCTATTTTTTTATCAATTACCACAGCAAATGCCCCGCCATTACGGGAGGCTGTTTCATGCATGCCCTTTCCAATAAATCCCGGATGCTTGCCTTTGTTAAAAACATCCTTTGCAATTGAGTAATCGTTTGCACTCAATTGTTCTATTTTTTTTTGATATGTTTTTGTCCGCATATTGGGCACTTGCAATTAGGAACCTGCTTACTCGGTTTGTTAATTTTTACTTTCATTTCTTTTATATGTTTTGCGATTGTGTTTTCAATATCCCCAACCGCCTTTTCAAGATCATCCGAAAGAAAAATGCCAGAAATATCTTTCACATCCAGGAGAAAAGGAGCCAATTGATCAGCGGTTGGCTCGCCATGGATAGTATTGAGATTGACCACCAGCCTCTTCGCCTGATTATCTGTGAGAGAGGCAATTACGCACAGCACTTCCTTTAATCCGGCTCTATGCGCTGCCATGATCCTATGATGACCTGAAATTATCTCATACTCGTTATTTTTTATTGGTCTTACAAGAGCTGGGGAAACGAATCCATCTTTTTTTATCGAGTTAGATAAAGCGGTCATTTGCCGCTCTGTCATATACTGAGGATTTCTTTTGAACGATCTTAAACTGGAGATAGGAAGATATTCTATTTTTGGCTTTTTACTCACACCATCCCCCTGTCTCGCTCCAATTTCTGCACTATCTCTCGCAGCGGAATTATAGCCCGCCGCGAGATCATTTTCCGAGCATAAGATTTTTCCCTGCCAAGCGCCTCTGATAGTGCCCCTATCCCGCCGGCCTCCCGGGCCGCCCGCTGGATGTAGGAGACATAATAGTCAATGATCTCCTGATATTGCTGCTCCGCCTGCTGTGTGCTCCGGATTTTCATCGTTTTTTGCCTGTTTTGAGACTCTACTATATATAGAGAGGACTGTCAAGCCCGATTTTTGCAATTTTTTTCCGTTTTTTTTGCTCGTATGGATAAAAAATAGTAGACTCCAGAGTCCTCATGTCCTATAATAGATACAGAGAGCGGGACCGCATCCCGCAAAAAATAGAGGAGATAAAACGATGAAAATAACTAAAGATCAAATCTGTCATGAGTTAGTTCGCTACCTCGCGAATTTAGCCACCCCCTCGCAGGTAGCGAAATCGCTCGATCTCGTACATCGAGAAAATGATGTCGCTCGTATACTCTGTGACTATCAACGCGAATGGGACTCAGCGGAATATGACGGAGTGAGTCCAGAGCAAGAGACTGAATTGGATCTAATCATCGACAGGTATGCAGACAAATTAATTGCTATAGAATCGGACCCCGTAATACGATACGTTAATATCTTGTGTGGTAAAATCGCCTATTATTTGAACCAGCCCCGCCGCCGGGGCGATGGAATCCCGCAAAAAATAGAGGAGAACTAACATGTTAATCGAATATGTAAAACCAGAGAAATTCAACGGCGTCGAGGTCGTGTCTGATTATGTGCATGTGATCATGACGAGAGATGAAGCGCTGGCCGCCGGATCATGGGTTTTGAGCCAGAAAACAACACGAGTACGAGCAGAATTCTACGCTGATCACGTTGTCACATATGAGGAGCGCGATGACGGCGAGATCATCGATGTAGAGGATGAGAATTATGGTGATGACATTCGAGACGTAATCGAACGAACCGTTGGAAAAAACTGCAAACATATTGGCGAGATTCTCGATATTATAGAAGATTTTTAGTAATTCCAATTTCCGCCGGGCAACACGTCCGGTCACTCCGGCGGGCAAAAAGTTCTCCTGGCCCATGCGGGCCGGGGGACCGGACACCA